>JACMMM010000465.1 GCA_014379065.1 Saprospiraceae bacterium | reverse complement strand
TCATTGACACCCCTGGCCACGTGGACTTCACCGTGGAGGTGAACCGTTCGCTGCGTGTGCTCGACGGCTTGGTGTTCCTTTTTTCTGCGGTGGACGGTGTTGAACCACAATCAGAAACCAACTGGCGTTTGGCCGACAACTACAAAGTGCCGCGCATCGCCTTTGTCAACAAGATGGACCGCGCTGGTTCTGACTTTATGATGGTGGTAAATGACATGAAAGCCAAACTTGGCTCGAATGCCATCCCACTCCAAGTGCCCATCGGCGCGGAACACAACTTCCGTGGTGTGGTGGACCTTGTGACCGGAAAAGCCATCATTTGGAACGAGTCCGATCAGGGCATGACCTACACTGAAATCCCGGTGCCCGATGATTTGAAAGAAACGGTGCACGAAATGCGCCAACAACTCATCGAAGAAGTGGCTTCTTACGATGACAAGCTGCTCGAAAAATTCTTCGATGACCCCGATTCCATTACGATAGAAGAAATGCGCGCCGCGGTTCGTTCAGCCGTGTGCGACTTGAAAATGACTCCGGTTATGTGTGGTTCGGCATTCAAAAATAAAGGCGTACAGGCGTGCCTTGACGCGGCTTGCTACTTCCTCCCAGCGCCGATTGATATTGAATCAGTGGCTGGCACCGACCCCAGAACTGAGAAAGAAATAACGCGCAAACCTTCAGTAACGGAGCCATTCACTGCATTGGCGTTCAAAATCGCAACGGATCCATTCGTGGGCCGTTTGTGCTTTATCCGCGTGTATGCCGGCAAACTCGACGCAGGCTCCTACGTCCTGAATACCCGCACGGGCGACAAAGAGCGTATCAGCCGTTTATACCAGATGCACGCTAACAAGCAAAACCCGATTGATTCTGTGGAAGCGGGCGACATCGCGGCTGCAGTGGGTTTCAAAGACATTCGCACAGGTGATACGCTTTGTGATATGAATCACCCGATTGTGCTTGAAAGCATGGTGTTCCCGGAACCGGTAATTGGCTTGGCCGTAGAACCCAAAACGCAGAAAGACCTTGACAAACTCGGTATGGCGCTCAACAAACTTGCCGAGGAAGATCCGACTTTCCGTGTGAAATACGACGAGGACACCAACCAAACCGTCATCAGCGGCATGGGCGAATTGCACTTGGAAATCATCGTGGACCGCTTGCGCCGCGAATTCAAAGTGGAATGCAACCAGGGCGCTCCACAGGTGAACTATAAAGAGGCTTTGACCAAAACAACCACGCACCGCGAACGCTTGAAAAAGCAAACCGGTGGTTCGGGTCTTTTTGCCGACATGGAATTCACACTCGGCCCTGCCGACGAGGAATTCCTCAACAGCGACGATTTCAAAAGCGGCAAGAAGAAACTCCAGTTTGAATGGGGCATCGTGGGTGGTTCGATTGACAAGAACTACCAGAAGCCTATTGCTGACGGCTTCACGCAGATGATGAACAACGGCATCCTTGCCGGCTACAACATTGACTCCATGAAGGTGAAGGTCCTTGACGGTGGCATGCACGCCGTTGACTCCAAGCCGATTGCGTTCGAATTGTGCGCCAAGGAAGGTTTCCGCGCAGCTGCCCCTGCCACCAAACCGGTGATCATGGAACCGATCATGAAACTCGAGGTGATCACGCCAGAAGATTATGTCGGCCCCGTTATCGGCGACTTGAACCGCCGCCGTGGCTTGCCAAAAGGTCAGGAAGGACGTATGGGTGGCGCAGTAGCCATTCAAGCCGAAGTGCCGCTTTCCGAGATGTTCGGTTATGTGACACAACTTCGCACCCTGACTTCTGGCCGTGCTTCGAGCACCATGGAATTCAGTCACTATGCTCCTCCGCCTGCAAGTGTTTCTGAAGCGGTGATTGCGGCTGCTAAGGGCGCGAAGTAAGGATTTTGGACATTAGACGTTGGACATTTGCCAGCGTTTTGAGATATGACTCCCGGTAGTGCGTTTGCGCTGCCGGGAGTTTTTTTGCGCAAATTTTTGTTTTTTGGAGAAAAAGGTTACTTTTGCAAAACAATTTGTTTTTATGAATCAAGGCATTTATACCAAAGACGAAATAGCAAAGATTGGGAATGCCATTATTTACTTGGCGGAAAGGATAAATCCACTACCCAAGACAAAATTGCTAAAGATGCTCTATTTTTTGGAGGAGACTTCAGTAAAAAAGTGGGGCTGCCCATTCCTAAACTTAAAATTCGATGTCTGGCATTTAGGTCCGGTTGTTAGAGATATCTTTGTAGAGTTATCTTCCGAACCTGTACTGTTGGCCGACTATATTCAGTGCATGGAAGATGGGGACAGTCGCGTTGTATTGCCCAAACGTCCTTTTTCTGATGACGAATTCAACGACAACGAACTTGAACTTTTAAACCTAGTCGTCAAAAGTTATGGACACCTGACAGGCAAAGAACTGATACGACTAACACACAACAAACACTCACTGTGGTATAATACCGCCCAACGCCACCAAGTGCTGGAATATCTCGAACAGGGCCTCCAAACAACTACTGATTTTTCGATCAACTTTGCTGACTTACTCGAAGATCAGCCGGAAAAAAAAGCGTTCTACGGAGAAAACCTTGATTTCCAACGATTGAACAAAACCTTGAAAATTTGATATGTACGAGGTTGGCACGATCCTCTATTTCACGCCCTTTTACTTCAAAGACCTGTCTCTGCCTAAGCCAAAATACTTCATCGTCCTGAAAATTTTGGATAATGGAGAAGTGGCCTTGGCTTCCCTTCCTTCCAGTCGCCGACACCTTCCTTCATTTGCTCCTGTCATCCATGGTTGCGTGGAAATCCCCGAAGCTTGCATCAGCTGCTATATTTTTGAGGCCAATCACCCTGTCACCGATACGGGCTGGAGTTTTCCGCTCGACTCTTTTCTTTATGGTCAGTATCTGGATACTTACGAGACGAAAATACTCCAAGAAATTTACCCAATCGAAGGTGTTGACTATGATATTCTGGGAAAGCTAACTGAACCAGAATTGGAAGCTATCATCCGATGCTTTGCAAATTCAACTTCCGTGAAAAGGAAGATAAAACGGATGCTGGCAGGGTGATCAAGTTTTGGACGATGGGCTTCCCCAACGTTTTGACCCGGCTTCGACAAGCCATAGCGGCTAATAAATTATAACTCCCGGCAGCGCGCGTGCACTGTCGGGAGTTTTTGTGACTGCTTGAAATTTCGCGATACTCGTTATACTTGCGAAACTTTTGATTGTGCCTCTTTTATCCAAAAAAGGAATTTCGCTTTTTGCTGCCATCGCTTTGCTGACGATTGCTGTGGCAATTATTCCTGAAATTATTGGGGAAGACATGAAAACGTGGTGCGCACAAACACTTGGGCCGCACTACAGATACTGGCTGTTCGGTGCGTTTGTGATAAGTGCCGCGATGCTGGTTTATTTGACTACAGATTTTGGCAAGTCCGAAAAGAATGCCGAGCAAGCTCCGCTCACTCCTTCTGAACTTGAAACCTACCGAACGGGCATCCGCGAATGGTTGAAAAGCCGGTACTTACTGCGGCTCGACCAGAAAATGGCCGGGCGGCTGCCCATAAACCTGAGCCGATTGGCCTCCACCGAAGGCACTTCCGAATTTCGAGCAGAGACATTTGAAGAAATTTCCGACGAAAAGATACAAGGCAAACTCACCGAACTTTTCCGCGAGGCGAAAGGCCGCTTGCTTATCCTTGGTGCACCGGGCGCGGGAAAAACTACGTTGATGCTCCAACTCGCGCTTGGCTTGATTGACTCAGAGATAGAGGCAATACCAGTAGTAGTAAATCTTGCGACTTGGTCGAGCGAGTTCAAGACTTTTGAAGATTGGCTGATAAAAATCCTGCCAATTGAGTTGGGCGCGAACACTGCGCTGACCACCAAAATGCTAACTGAAAGTCCGTTGATTTTGCTGTTCGATGGCCTTGATGAAATTGGCAGCGAGATGGAGCGGGCTGCCTGTTTGAGCGCGATCGGCGCATTTGGTGCCTATGCTCGACGTGAGTACGCCATTTCCTCTCGGAAAAAAGAATATTTGACTGCGGCCAAAGATGCCCCGGTGCGATTTCAAATCGAAGTTGGCCTATTGAAAATTGAACAAATCGAGGTTGAACTCGCCCGTCGAGGTCACAGTCAACCAGAAGACCGATTGCTACTGAATTTTCTTCGGAATGATCAACCGGCCCGCGAAGCCGCCGAAACGCCATTTTATTTCAACTGTCTGCAATGGCTTTTTTCGAAGAGTATGACTCCTGCTGATTTGAATTTTCTGGCTGATAGCCGCGAAGGGCGGGAGAAGGAAATCCTCGACCGCTTTGTTGAGTTTGAATTGAAAAAGTGCAAAAAGCAGGCGACGGGGCGGTGGTTAACGTTTCTGGCTTCACGAATGAATAAGCGGAATATGGTTCGGTTTGAGTTGAGGGATTTGCATTATCCTTGGTGGAAAAAGTGGGAGAAAATGGAATTGTTTTTTGCCGGACTGATCGCCGGATTGGTTAACGCGTCGCACCTCGGACTAGTCTTCGGGCTTTTCATTGGGTTAATAAGAGGAATGATCGAAGGGGCTATGTTGTTGTGGCTGCTTTTCGGACCGCTCGGCGGGTTGTTGCTTTTCGGACTATTCTTTGGGCTGATGACCGGGTTGATACTCCTGCTTGACAATAATAAAACACCGCGAATCGTGACAGTGGGGAGTTTGATGAATTATTGGTTACCATGGCAATCTACCCGGTTATGGAAATTTAATTTATGGGAATCTTCGTTTTGGGAATCTAATTTGTGGAAATTTATATTAAAACGATTGAAGGAGACAGACTTCGGTCAATTCATCGGGCTGGTTGTTATGCGACTCTTCGGTCTGATCAAGGGTTTCTTGTCCTTCTTGCATTTCATTTGGCTGCTCTTTGTGCTACTTTTTTGGCTGTGCTGTGGACGCCCTGTTTTAGATTCCCTAAAAACCGCAACCCCCTATCAACACTTCATCACCTCAATGAAATTGCTCCACTTCTCCATCCTCCAACACCTCCTCCTCCGCTACCAACTCTCAAAAAAAGGCCTCCTCCCGCTCCGTCTCGTAGATTTTCTAAACGAAATGGCCTCCTACCAATCCGAAAAAGAAAAGCAACAAGGCAAGCCCAAGCCCCGCCGCTTCACCACTGCCGATGTACACCTGCTCGAAAGCGACGGCGCGACTTGGCGTTTTCGTCACCGCTTGATACAGGAGTGGTTTGCGAGAAATTGGAAAGAAGAGTAAATTTTTATGTGGGCGGATGCTCTCCAGCGAGCACGAGCAATTTACGCAGGTTCACCACATAGTCCCGGTTTAGACGGAGCAATGCCACCGTCACCCGACCGATGGGTGTTAGGCCGATTATATATTGACCGTTTTCATCCCAATCAAAATGCTCGGCCCAAACATGAAGCCGAGGGTGGAAAAGAGTAGTCCGTTTCCCTGTTGCCGGGTCGAGTGCGTCAACCCTGATGGATTTGAATCCATTGCAGCCCTGACAAGAAAACGCAAGGTTTTGCGTATCATCGCTGCCTCCCCGGCTTTGTGGAATGACATGTTCGACCGAAAATATTTGTGGTGAAAATGCTTCTGGGCATTGGCAGTATTCGCATCGGCCGTTTGCCTGTTCGGACAATGCCCGCCGCAATTCAGCGGAAGGGCGGAATTTAGCCATGAGCCATATATGGGGTGATGCCCAGTTCGTTCATTAGTGATCTCAGGGAAACTCCGCGCAATTGTGCTAACTTGAGCAGAAGTTTCATGCGCTCAATATGGAGTGCCTCAATTTTAGCTGACAGATGAAGCAATTCCTCTTGCTCGGACGGACTGAGATTTTCGTCGCGCCGTTTTTCGTGGAGCGCGGCGGTATGTTCCAACAGTTCGATTGGTAAGCCTGCATTTATGCGCAGCATTAGACGCGCTTCTTGCTTGGGCAATCCGATGCGAGGTCTTTTGGCAAGCATTTCGCTCACTTTTATAGAAAAAGTGCTCAATTCTTTAGTATCGAGTTGCTCTGCACTTGTCAGTAATTCTCGAATGTTAGCAGTACTTGAAGCCATTGTATTAATTTTTAACCCCCAAAAATACCACAAATTTCTTCATCCCATTTCAAGCCCCTAATTTCACGCCCCTAAAACGAAAACAGCATGACCACGACAGCAGCGCCCTCCACCGTCAAAAAATCTATCAAAAAGAGGAGGAAAAAGGAAATCCCCTACCACCGCCGCCCCGAAGGCATGGCCATGGAAAAATGGCAGATCGCGCTGCGCAAACAATTTGTACACGACAATTATTAAAACCTATGGGAGTAACCATCCACTACCGAGGCCGATTGCGGCAAAAAAAAGACATCGAGGCAATTACCCTTGAGGTGGAAGACCTCTGCAAATCAGCCCATTGGAAGTATCACCTCTGGAACGGCATGGATGAGAACAAACCCTTGCACGGCATCTCTTTCCAAACACACCCTGAAAGCGAATCCGTCTGGATGACTTTTGACAAGGAGGGGGTGCTTCACAACTTTTTTTCCATTGATGGCACTGTTGACTATCACGACGAGGAAGGCTACCCTTGGAATTTTACCAAGACCCAGTTTGCGGGAGTTGAGGCGCATATCGTGGTTTGCAAACTGCTGCGCTTTCTCGGTGACAAGTATTTTGAAGATTGGAAAGTAATGGATGAAGGACGGTACTATGAAACAGGCGACGCGACATACCTTAAACAAGTAATGGACTTCATAAGCGATGCGATCAACGACTTGTCTGAGTCATTAACGGACATCCCTGCAAAAGACGGCGAATCTTTGGTGCAATATATTACTGACATTGCAAAACGTTTCGCACAGCGCAATCCACCACCTACGCCACCAGAAGAGGTGGGAAATTGACAAAATTTGCACATTCCTGCGACTAAAGTCGCCGGTACAATAAGCGCATGAACCTATCTCTCCTAAACAAAAATGCCCTCGTAGGCGGCGCCAGCGCGGGCATCGGACGCGCCGTTGCGGTCGAACTTGCGGCCCTCGGCGCCAATGTCTATCTGCTTGCCCGGCAGGACACAAAACTCATCGAAGCCATGCTCACCCTCGACACTTCGCAGGGGCAAAAGCACGATTATGTAGTCGCGGACTACTCTGACGGCCTTACACTGCAAACGCGGGTGGAGGCATTGCTCGAAAACCTGAACATCCACATTCTGGTGAACAATACAGGCGGTCCTCCGGGAGGCCCCATTACCGAGGCACTTTCCAAGCATTTTTCTCAGGCCTACCACAATCATTTGATTTGCAATCAGATATTGGCGCAAGCCGTGCTCCCCGGAATGAAATCTGAAGGTTACGGGCGTATCATCAATATCATCAGCACCTCGGTAAAAGAGCCCTTGGAAGGATTAGGCGTGTCTAACACCACGCGCTGGGCGGTGGCCGCCTGGGCCAAAACCTGGGCCAATGAGGTAGGTCAGTTTGGCATCACGGTGAACAATGTGCTGCCCGGTTTTACCCGCACGGGAAGACTGGAAGAAATCATTGAAAAGCGGGCGACTGCGAACGAGGCGACCACGGAATCGGTGGAGAACCAATTCAAAAGCCAAGTGCCTATGCGCCGTTTTGCGGAACCAGCAGAAGTGGCTGCAGCGGTAGCTTTTTTGGCCAGTCCGGCGGCTTCGTATATCAATGGGATTAATTTGCCGGTAGATGGCGGGCGGACGAGAAGCCTCTGATTTTTGTAAAGTTATTTCAGGACCCCATTTTTTTAATTAATTCCCCAATCAGAGATAAGGTATGGGTGTTCTGGCAATTTTCACGCAGCCGGTACAAGGTGTTCAATGTAAGCTCACGCTCCGGCTTCAGGTTATTGAGCAATTCAAGGATGTTTTGCTGGATAAGCCGCTTCTCTGTTTGTTCGAGCGAGGAAAGTAACACGGGAATGGAGTCTTGGCCAATAGATAACAATGCTGCTTTGGCCGAATCGCAATGCGCCGTATCAAGGCTATTGATCCAGGTTTGAACCGCTGATACGGAACTAGGATGTCCAACCCAATGAGTCGAGTGGTTTTGAAGCGCCCTTATAGCCTCATCACGGACAGATTTTTCATTGTTGCTCAAACTTCTAAGCAGGAAAGGCAGCGTTTCAGCTTCCCAATTCTCCTCCGTGCGTCCAATGATTGAAACAATCATTTGCTGCACATTGGCAGATTTAGAACTGTCATAAATTTGCACAAGAGCATCTTTAAGGCCTGGCTCCGAACCACCTTTTTTGCATAGTATGCTAATGGCAGATTCAAGCAACAAATGAGACTTAGCTTGCATCTTCAGTAGATCCAGATTGTACCACGACAGATTATTCTTCAACTGATCATAATTGAATTGGTGGGCTTGCAGGGTCTTGCCGCCAATCCAGAAATTAACCTGTTCTAATATGGCATTCCAGTCGCTTTCCGCGATCACGCCTTTTTTGTGAACGACTTCATGGACGAAATCCGCAACTGTTGAATTATAGTGGCCCGACAGGAACTCAATCGCCGCATGCCTGACTTGTTTTTCTCCATCCGACAAGCTGTTCAATGGAGCAGGCAAGAATTTTTCCGACTCAATGACAAGCTTATTCAATGCGCTCAGGGAATTCCCTCTGACAGTGCTATCTGGATGTCGAGTATGCTCCAACACTAAGGTGGCCATTTCTTCATTTGGCTCTCCGAATTGCATTATGGCAGCAGTGGCGGCAGTAAGTAAATTGGCGGATTTGGAGCTCGTGAGGATTCCACTCAATGACGCTTTAAGTTCAGGCCATGATACATTTGTCTTGCATAAAATCGATAGTACATTGGCCAAAACAAAAGGATCCTCGTGTTTTTTGTCACTGGAAAGCACCTCCAATAACGGTTTATGGACATGTGCTCCCATCTGTTGAAGCACCTGCATGGATAAAAGCGCAGTGCGCTGTTCCGAGCCTAAACTTTTGACGAGAAATGGCAGTGCGCGCTGCGACATTTCGTTTGCATACCAGGCAGGGTCTATTTTTTCCAACGTCACCTTGGCCAAACCGCGCTCCTCAGGGTAGTTGCTAAGTTGTTTGCGGATCAGTTCAGGAATGGCCACTTGTGCTGAAGTGCCCAACTCCTGAAGCTCTTGGTAAGATTTTACCCTTATCTGGCTCTGATAGGCAGGATCCTGATGTACATAGCTAAGCCTGTCTATAAAAAACTGGACCGTATAAGCGGGCAAATTACCTGACCCATGCGGATCTGTTTTTGGGGGGCGCGGGATACCTTGTTTTTCAGGTGCACTGGGCTTATTGCCGGAAAACAGATCCTTAATACGAGTCAATAATTTGGGCATATCAAATGGATGGTAAGGAATGATATACTAAATGCCTTGGCACAACTCAATGAGCACACCATTGGCTGATTTTGGGTGGAAAAAGGCCACCAGTTTGTTGTCGGCGCCGCGCTTGGGCTCTCGGTTGAGGGGGATAAAACCCTCGGCTTCGAGGCGTTCTATTTCCTTGTAGATGTCGGCCACTTCAAAAGCAATGTGGTGAATGCCCTCGCCGCGCTTTTCGATAAATTTGGCGATGGGGCTTTCCGGGTCGCTGGCTTCCAAAAGTTCGATTTTACTTTCCCCGATCTTGAAAAAGGAAGTGGCAACGCGCTCGCTTTCCACGGCTTCCACTTTGTAATGGGCCTCGCCGAGGAGTTTGTGGAAGAGATCGTTGCTCGTCCCAAGGTCACGTACTGCGATGCCAATGTGGTCTATTCGGATCATGGTGAATGGTGATTGGTAATTGGTAATTGGTGATTGGTGAATAGTGACTGGTGATTGGTGAGCGTATTTTTGACTAGTCTACCAATCACCGATCACCGATCACCAATCACCGATTACCAATCACCAATTAACCATTAAATATCAAAAACGAACCCTTCATTCACGAATTGCCCGTATTTCTCTCGGTCGAACTGGTAGAGTTTGGCAGGCCTGTGGGCCACGCCTTCTTGCATTTCGAGGCATTCCACGAGCAGGTTCATGGAGAGTATTTTTTTGCGGAAGTTGCGCTTGTCGAGCCTTTTAGGCAAACGAAGCACAGAATCATAGAGTTGTTGGAGCGCGGTCAGTGTGAATTTTGGCGGGAGCAACTCAAAACCTATTGGGGCAGTGCGCACCTTGCGCTTGAGCCGCCGAAGACAACTTTCGAGTATTTCGTTGTGGTCAAAAGCCAGATCTCCCACTTCACCAATGCTGTGCCATTTGGCCGACTGGGCGAAAGAAGCTGGTGTAAGTGTATAATTGCTTATCTTGATAAGCGTGATATAGGCGACCGTGATTACGCGACCTAGCGGGTGCCGGTTTACCGCCCCAAAGGTTTTGACCTGTTCGAGGTAGACCCCGCGCAAACCGGTCAGTTGCTCAAGCACACGTTCGGCAGCCGTGTTGAGGTCTTCGTTTGGATAGACCAAATCGCCGGGCAATGCCCATTTGTCCTTAAACGGGGCT
>JACMMM010000464.1 GCA_014379065.1 Saprospiraceae bacterium | reverse complement strand
TCACGCTTCACGTTCGACCAAAAAACAATATAAATAAAAAGCAACTTTTAATTTGGGCTGCACACAGGGTTAGCAGGCAACCAAGTAAGCGCCGTTGCTCCGTCCATTTTATCACGATGAAACAAAACTAACCATGCGCACCCTTTTTTACTGCCTTCTGGCACTCCTTCTTTCCCCAGCCCCTTCTTTCTCGCAACAGACTTTGGAGGATACCATTCTAAGCGATGGCATACAGCGCAGCTTCCGCATACATATACCCGCAACATATTCCGGGCAAACGCCTGTGCCTTTGGTTTTTATGCTGCATGGTTGGCCCATGACCGCGTTTGAAATGGAGCAATTCACGGGCTTTGACGCCGTGTCTGATACTGCGAATTTTATCCTCGTCTATCCTAATGGAAGTGTCTGGCCAGCTGGTAAGTTTTACTGGAATGTCTATCCTGTAAACGAAATGAGCGAGGTGAATTTTATCTCCAGGCTCATTGATACGCTTACCCTGCACTATAATATTGACCCCAATCGCATTTATGCTTCCGGCGCGAGCAATGGCGGCTTTATGTGCTACGAACTTGCCTGCAAACTCAGCAATCGCATCGCTGCCGTGGCCTCGGTTGTTGGCTCCACTATGCTAAGCAGTATGCAGGCCTGCAATCCTCCGCGTCCAGTGCCCATTATGGAAATTCATGGAACCGACGACCCAAGCGTTTCTTATTACGGCGGCAATTTTTATTCCTATGGCCTCATTCCCTCTACGGAAGTATTAGTCAACCATTGGGTAACGCACAATAATTGCACGCAAACCCCGATTACCACGCCAATACCTGATCTTGATGCTACGGATGGTTGCACCGCTGAACGCTACCTCTATGCCGGGGGCAACGGGGGCAGTACAGTCGAACTGATTAAAGTCACGGGTGGCGGCCACCAATGGTCAGGTGGTTTGGCATTACCTGCTTCTTACGGCAAAATGTGCAACGATTTTAGTGCAAATCAGGAAGTGTGGCGCTTCTTGAGCCAATACCGCCTCGACGACTTAAGCGCCGCACTGGAGCCACAGACAATCTTCAAATGGATCGTTTACCCAAATCCAACGACAGATTATATAACTATTGAGGCTGACCCTGCAATCGGTATAACGCAAATCGTAATCTACGATGTTTTCGGGCGTCTTCTGAAATCCCCCCAAGCAGTTCTGGTGGATGACGGCTTTCGGGTGGATTTAAGTGAAATCGCTAGAGGGGTGTATTTCTTTAGCGTAAAGACCGGAAAGCAAAAAGTATTGTTGCCAATTTTAAAACAGTAGAGACTGAAGTTGAAATCGAAAACACAGCGAACAACCACTACAGGGAATCATAGACGCATCCTTAAATCGAAAGTAGCGTACTTTTGTCAATGAGGCAATCCCTGCCTTCGCAAATGCGCAAAACAATCTTAACATGTCGGACCCAACACTAGAAAGCATTCAGCAATCCTTCTCCCGACTTCAAAACGGCTTGCCTTTATTTCAACAAGACATTTTCAACATTGCCTGGGAATTCACATTTTCCCCTACCCAGTATCCGCTGTTGAAGGAAATACATTCCTATAATCAGAAACTGGCGGAATCACTGCTTTTATTTCGCAAAAGACTCCAACAGGCAGCAGTTGACGCAGACCTGGAATCGGCCCTTGATCACTTGGTGCTACATTATATCATCAATACGGATGGCCCCATTCCGGAATTGGAGGATGAGGATCCCTTTGATGTGTTTGACGCAGCAACGCGCTATGCCCAAACACTCTGTGTAAGGGTAAGCAAAAGGGATAGTGGGGACTCTATTCTGCATGTAAATGGTAAAGAAGTGCTGTGTCCCGGCTGGGCCCCGGGGGTGAGTGCGGCTTGGGCGCTCCGACAAGTAGGCCCCGTGATCAATCGAGCGCGTTACGGGCGCAATGATATCATCCCATCTGTTGCCTTTGGCTTTGATCCAAACCGGGTAGACTACCGCTTAAAAAATGCAATGATCCTGGCTGACTTTTCGCAACTCGCTTATTTTGAGCCCGGTTATGTAGAAGAGCATACGCGACAATGGGGCTATGAAACCTTTCGCTGGGTAGAAGATCCAGACACCGATACCCAGGTTTTTGTAGCCGGCAAAGGAGAATATTTAATTGTCTGCTTTCGGGGGACGAGTAATGGAAGGGATGCTCTGGTGGATCTGAATTTTTTCAAAACCAATGCCATTGGAGGGCGTGGACGCGTGCACCAGGGCTTTCAGCAATCTTTGGAAGGGGTATGGGACCGGTTGCAGCTTGCCGTTGATGACCTTGGGGCCAACAAAAAAATATTTATATGTGGACATAGTCTTGGGGCTGCACTGGGACAGTTGGCCGCCCATCGTTTTGCGCTGAAGGCCTACCAGGTGGCTGGTGTTTATGTTTTTGGCTCTCCCCGGGTAGGCAATCAGGAATTCAAGCGTGCTTACAATGAGTTGTTGGAGGCCCAAACCTATCTGCATATAAACCATGAGGATATTGTCCCGCAAATACCGCCTCAATTATTTGGCTTTCACGACCTGGGTGGCCTACCCCGAAAGTTTGATCGTTCGTATAGTATCAGCGGCCCCGACGTTTTACTGGAGGATGATGGAATAGAACTAGACTTTGAAAATTTGGATGCGCAGCGTCTGCAAGCGTATCAAAAAACCATGACTGCGGTACAAACATCCATAAAAGCGTCTACGCACTTTTTAAATACAAAATCCCAACAATTTAATGGCCTCCATCATGGAACTGGTTTTGAAAGTGGGGGGGTGGATGATCATAGTATGGATCAATATTTATTTAAATTTGGTTGTGCCATTTTGGATGGTGAATGGGAGCGGCTGGAACGAAAAGGCGGGAAGGCTTAGGGTTTGTACAACTTCCGTCCCGGCAGTCAGCCGAACCGGATAAATTTTCAAATCAATCCCAAAAACCTGCCGATAGGCTGCGCTTGTTTCTTCCGAAAACGCGGTTAGTGCACTGGTTTTTAATAGGTTGATTGTACAGCCACCGAACCCGCCACCCATTTGGCGAGCGCCGAGCACCATGCCTTGTGGTGAAAAACGCTGCGCAGATTCCACCAAGAAATTAGTCTCCGGCACACAAACGGCGTAATCCAAATCCAAGCCTTCGTGGCATTCAAACATCAATTTTCCGAGTGTTTTGAAATCGCTTTTTTGCAGCGCAACACAGGCCCTTTCGACCCGACCGATTTCTTCCACGATGAATTTGCAGCGCTTGAAAACTGTTGCCAACAGTTCGTTTTCGTGTTTTTTTAAAAATGGCAAAGACACATCGCGCAGGCTGGATATGCTTGAGTCGAATTTTTTCAAAATCGAAACCCCGGCCTCGCATTCCTCACGGCGGGTATTGTATTCGCTGTCAACTAAGGCGTGCTTTACACCAGAATCGAACAAAACAAGCGAAAAATCGAGAGCGTCGAAGGGGAAATATTCATATTCGAGGCTTCTGCAATCCAAGCGCACAACATGATCCTCGCGACCCATTACCGAAGCAAACATGTCCATGATGCCACATTTCATGCCCACAAAATGGTTCTCGCCACGCTGCGCCAACCGCACGATTTCCATTTTTGAAAGCTTCAGGTTGTAAAGCTCATTCAGGATAAACATCGCCCCGCTTTCAATTGCAGCCGACGATGACAGCCCCGCGCCCAGGGGCACATCTCCCCCAAAAACCAGATTCATTCCGCCGAAAACCAGCCCGTCTTTTCGCGCCTCGCTGACCACGCCGAGCAGGTAATTTGCCCAACTTTGCCGTTCCTGAAAAACGGGCTTTTCATTTTCAGAGATAAAAAACTCGCCCAAATCGTGGGCAAAAAAGGCAAAACGCCCATCTGTGCGCGGCCCAGCAGCCATCCAAATGGCTTTGTCAATCGCGGCGGGCAGGACAAAACCATGGTTGTAATCGGTGTGTTCGCCGATCAAATTGATGCGGCCTGGGGCGCGGGCGATGAGCGCTGGGGGGGTAGAAAAGTGGGTTAGGAAAGTTGATTTTATGATTGATGCGTTCATTAAATTGATTGAGGATTAATAGATTAAATGATTGTTGATTTTTGATGTGCTGTAAGATTGAATATTTTTGATGTGCGGACATCGGCCATAACCACCTCGGCCCTAACATCAAAAATCAACAATCATTTAATCTATTAATCGTCAATCAAAAAAACGCCTTATTGCCAAATTCTGCCCAGGCTTTCTCCGCCAATTGCCGCGTCAAAGTCTCGATGTAATAACTCCCCGCCGCAGGATCGGGCACCTCATCCATCGAACTTTCCAATTTTAACAAGTGCTGCACATTTCGCGCAATGCGGCGGCTAAAGGCCTGAGGGTAAGTCGCCTGCGCCTCGCGCCCGGCATCGTAGGGCGAGACCGTAAGTCGCCCTGCCCCGCCCTGCACAGCAGACATGGCCATCGTGGTGGCGCGGATCATATTGGTGTATAAATCGTCTGAATAAGCTGCGGGTTGAAAATGGACAGCGATTGCCGGAAGCTCCAAAGGCACATTCCATGCCTTCAACACATTGAGCCACAGGAGTTTCAAAGCACGTAATCGGGCAATTTCCAAAAAATAACTTTTACCTATGGAGACAGAAAACTGCATGGTGGCAGCGATATCTTTCACTGGGATGCCGCGTTCGGAAAGTTTTTGGAGGTAAAGGTTGGCGTTGCGGAGTAGTACCCCGGAATTCTGTTCCGGGGACTCATGCTCTGGGTGATCCCCGGAACGGAGTTCCGGGACACTTACCTGGATAATCTTAAACTGCGGGAATTTCTCCCGCGCATATTCCAGCAAATCAGCCAAATAACGCCAGTCTACAATTTTTGAAACCGGTACCGGATTGTAGGCAAGAGAACCGCGCAACTGGGTAGTTGAAAGCCCCCGCTGCCGGGCCAGCGTTTCGAGATTTCCCAACACCATGCCCGGATTTTCAGCAACAGCGCTGCCCGCAAAATGAAGGCCGATAAAATCAATGTGAATGCCGTTTAGCAATTGACCAAAACCTGCCGCTTCGAGTGGTTGGTCGAGCCAAAAGCAAAGCCCTTCGGCCCCGCCTTCCAAGGCGTCAAGTGCCTGGCGATTGGCGGTGGCTGGGTCGCCGACCATTACATCCTCACAAATTTCCCAATGATTTGGCTGATCTGAAAGCGGGGCCGGCGGTGTTTCAAAATCGTCGGCGTGGACGAAAGGTGACACCACGAGGCCGTTGGGCAATTGCCAGTTCAAATCTTTCAAGGGCTTGTCTTTCAAATCTTTGGCGATTTGGCGGAGCCAATCAGCTTTGCTTATGGGGGGGAACTCGGAGAAGAGGTCTTTGTTCGTCATTGATAGTCATTGTTCGTCATTACATCATTGATCGTCATTAGGTCATTGGTAGCTCCAGCGTGGCAAAAGTAAAGATTCCTTAGGCTGTAAGCCGCTCCTTAGAATTAATCAAAAAAAGAAAAACCATTTTCAGAGAAGCCTGTTTATCTTTGCGAATCAATCTAAATAAGAAATGAGCCAGCGCAGACTGATATATCTTGACAACAACGCCACCACGCCTTGCGACCCGCGTGTGGTGGACGCGATGATCCCCTTTTTTTACGAAAAGCACGGCAACGCGGCCAGCCGCAGTCACCAGTTTGGTTGGGAAGCAGAGGATGCAGTGGACTACGCACGTGAACAAATTGCCAAACTCTTAGACGTTGAGGATAAGGAAGTTATCTTTACTTCGGGCGCAACGGAAAGCAACAACCTAGCCCTCAAAGGGGTGTTTGAAATGTATGCCAAAAAAGGCAACCACATCATCACGGCAGAGACGGAGCACAAGGCGATCCTCGACACTTGTGGCCACCTCGAAAAGGCGGGTGCTGAAATTACTTACTTGAAAGTCAGAGAGGATGGCCTGATTGATTTGGCCGAATTGGAAGCCGCCATCAAGCCCAATACCATTTTGGTGTCCCTCATGTGGGCCAACAATGAGACTGGCGTGATTCATCCGATGCGCGAAATCGCTATCATCTGCGAAAAACATGGTGTATTATTCCATTCGGATGCGACGCAAGCCGTGGGCAAAATACCTACCCACCCGCGCGAAGTGGGCATCCACCTGATGTCCTTCACAGCACACAAAATGTACGGTCCCAAAGGCGTTGGAGCCCTCTATGTGAGCCGCAAAAACCCGCGCGTGAAAGTGACTGCGCAAATGGACGGCGGTGGCCATGAACGCGGTATGCGCTCGGGCACCTTGAACGTTCCGGGCATTGTAGGCTTTGGCAAAGCAGCCGAAATCGCCCGTGAAGAAATGCAACAGGACGCCGCCCGTTTGAGCAAACTCCGCGACCATTTGCAGACAGAATTGACAAAATTGGAAGAAACGAAGGTAAACGGCAACGAGCAAAGCAGAATGCCGCATGTTGCAAATATTTCCTTCAAACACGTTGAAGGTGAGGGACTTATGATGACGTTTAACCAAAATATTGCCGTTTCTTCAGGCTCGGCCTGCACCTCTGCATCGTTGGAACCTTCGTATGTATTGGTAGGCATGGGTCTGGGCGATGACCTGGCGCACTCGAGCATTCGTTTTTCACTGGGGCGTTTTACCACAGCAGAAGAAGTGGATCAAGCCATCGAACTCGTCCGCGCGGGTGTGAATCACATGCGCGATCTGAGCCCCATCTGGGAAATGTACCAAGAAGGGGTGGATTTGACAAAAATTGAATGGTCAGCACATTAAACCCGTCATTTTAGTCATTCCGTCATTAAGGTCAATCGTTATGCCGATCCAAAGTCCTCCAGACCCGTTCACTCAACTGATTTACCGTATTTATTATGGGATCAAAGGACTTTATTACTCCATTTTCAAAAAAAAGTCAGCAGGCCCTCCATCCCAATAAACAAATCACCAAATCCACCAATCACCAGTCCACCAATCACCAATAAAACCAATCACCTTTACCCGCCGAAGCCTTAGCGAAGGAGGGTCAACTTCTCAACAACAATGGCATACTCAGAAAAAGTCCTCGACCACTTCAAAAGCCCACGCAACGTAGGCACGCTCAATAAAGACGCAAAAAACGTAGGCACTGGCCTCGTAGGCGCTCCTGAATGCGGCGACGTAATGCGCCTCCAAATCGAGGTAGACGACGCAACGGGTCTCATCAAAGACGCGAAGTTCAAAACCTTCGGCTGCGGCTCGGCGATTGCTTCTTCCTCGCTGGCCACTGAATGGCTCAAAGGCAAAAGCCTTGACGATGCCATGCGTATTGACAATATGGACATCGTGGAAGAACTGGCACTACCGCCCGTTAAAATCCACTGTTCCGTGCTTGCAGAAGACGCCATCAAGGCTGCTATTGCTGATTACCAACAGAAAAATGGCATCACAGCTCCGGTTGCAATGGCAGAAGCATTGGCATAGGTTAATTAGATCAAAGGCTGAATTCAAAAGCCCCATCGGGGCGACATTATTGTAGAAAATGATTTTCGTAGCAGACAGCGCCAAGCAAAAAATCCAGGAAGTCCGCCAATCGTCCAAGATGGCAGATGATTTCTTCGTCCGGGTCAGTGTCACCTCGGGTGGCTGCTCCGGCTTGTCGTATAAATTAGACTTTGACAACGAATCGAAGCCCAACGATCAGGTTTTTGAAAACAACGGTATTAAAGTCGTTACCGATCTAAAAAGCTTCCTTTACCTGTTTAACACCACGCTGGAGTTTTCGGGTGGCTTGGATGGCAATGGTTTTTCGTTCAACAATCCGAATGCGACACGCACCTGCGGATGTGGAGAAAGCTTTGCCGTGTAGATTTGGACATTGGACATTTATTATTGGATATTGGATATTTTCAGAGGCTGCCTTAGGGCGGCCTTTTTTGTTTGGTATTGGCAGGAAAACTATCCTGGTTGATGATTTTTGAGTGTTTTTTGTTGTGATTGTATTACTGGCGACGATGGCTCAGAATTTTTTTTCAAAAAAATGTTCCTACCTGAGTACGTTTCTTTTTTGCTGTTCCTCCTATGGTGTACAGTTTCAAAACTTCAAGCATTCATACTTAAACAAGCAAACATGAAACAGAATTTTTTTGCACTTATACTGACCATATTGGTCGCTCAGTCTTGTAGTAAGGTTGATCCTTGCGAAGGAACGACATCCACATGCTATCACACGCTTAACAATAGTGGTGTGGTATGTGTCAAGTCCCCCACAGACTCAACCCTTGTGGTTTTGTCCTACTCAAGCTACACTGATACCGTGGTAATGTCATCCTGCGACACCATAGCATGGTTAAACGAGGCTCGTGCCTTAGACCATCGCTGGAAGACAGATGGAGAGGACTACTGGTTATTCTTCCAATCACAATACCCAAACAGTTGCGGGTGTGAATAAATAACTCCCCACCACCAACAGCAGTACCTGGGAAAAATTTGCCCGACTTTTCCCAAATGAATGTGGATGTCAATAATGGGCATCGTTTCGACTATTTCTTAGGCTCTCTCAAATAATCACAAACCGCCCGCCGAAGCCCCGAGTATTCGGGGTGGAGGCGGGCCTACTTAACGAGCACAAACCCTGCCCAATAATACGGATTCTCAAACCCGGCTTGCCTCCGCAACCACAGCTGTGCCGCCTCAAAGGACTCCTGCAACGGCTTTTTTTCTATTAGCCAATTGTGGTAAAAACGGGTCATCAGTTTTTCCGTCGCATCGTCCGGCACTTTCCACAGGCTCATGAGCACGTTTTTTGCCCCAGCGATGCGGAACGCGCGTTGGAGGCCATATACGCCTTCATTGCCCCGTATATCGCCCAAGCCTGTTTCGCAGGCGGATAGCACTACAAGTTGCGTATTGGAGAGGTTCATCTGGCTGACCTCGTAGGCGGTGAGGATACCGTCTTCGTGACCGCCGGGCAGAGGATGGCCGTTTTTCCAGGCATATCTCGAACCCGCCAGTTTCAGCCCGGAGCGGATCATGGAATATTCAGAAATCTTGAACACAGGTTCCTCGTCGCTCAGGGAGGCCCGGCGGTGCGTGGTATCCTGTGGATCGGGGAAAAAAAAGCCGTGGGTGCCGATATGCAGCAGGCTCGGAGAGGGGCCGTTTTGGCCGATTTGTTTGAAGGACTCCTCGGTGGCCTCATAACCAAGCTGCAAGTTGGTTTTTATACCCTGGCCGGTGAGCAAACTGTTTAAGTAGCGAGCTTCTTTTTCTGTGCCGGGCAAGTAGTCCCAATTTTCGCCGCGTTGGTCTTCGGTCATGTGGGCGAAGCTGAAAAGTCCACCAGTGGTGTCTTGTGGGTTTGCATTATTCTTCTCGTTGGCGAGGGTGATGGCGCTGCTGTCCATTTCGTAACGGATGCCGCCGTAGACGATTGCGGAATGCGGAGTGCGGAGTGCAGAATGGCGTGTCGCCGCTCCCGGCATCGTTTCTTCTGCGATTGTACCTGCCTTTGAATTTTCCGCGAGTAAACGTGTACTGCCCATTGGAACCAAATGATAACTGTCAGCGAGCCGAACACCGGATTTTCCTGCACCGATAGCGTCTAGGTTTAAGCGGTGCAGTAGCCCGGTGGGGGCGTAATAAACTGTCTTGATACCCTGATCGTACAATAATTTTTCAATGGGCGACCACAGGAGTTGATAAAGTGACGGCAAACCATCGGCCCTGGGGGAGGCGTAAAGGTTTTGAAGATAATTATGTCGTGCGCCTTCGGATTTATAGACCAGAGCGTCGAGTTGCCGTTCTTCGCACAAAGGGATGAAGTAAGGGGCGTGGCCTCCGGGCAACGTAACCAACGCGCTGTACATCGTACTGTCTGTTTGTTCGGGAAAATTGACCCGAAAATGGACAAATTCAATGGCTGACTCTCCGGGTTGGAGGGCCGCACTCACCTCCTGCCACTTGACCTGCCGGATGGCTTCGGCGTAGCCTTCAACCCTGCGGGAGAGTTCTTTTTCGGCGACGTTGGCTTTTTCTTCGAGTTCGGCCACGTTTTTTCGCCCGGTGATAGGTTTGCTATATTCTGCGGCGAGGCGGCGGCGGTAGCCTTTGAGGCGGTTGTTGATTTCTGTGATTTCGGGGGAGGCATTCGGCAAGGCATTCAGCCGGACGGCAGCGCTGAGCAGGAATCCTTTTTGAAACAAGGCATGGTCGTAAATCAACCCAGGCAAGATGCCGGTCCGTTCTTTTTTTACTTGTCGGGAAAGTATCTTCGATAACAAGTTGTCTCCACTTTCCCGGAAAGTTACCGTATAGTTGGCAAGTTCATTGATGGAAAGAAAAGCAGCAGATTTGGTCTGTTCGGTTCTGGACAGGATAAAATATTCATCCAACAATGGTTCGGATTCGCTAAATCTATGTTGGTTTTCATACAAATTCGCCAGGATATGCATACTATTCGCATAGTCCGGATGTACTTTCCCCAACACCTTTTCCTGGATGGTTTTGGCTTCGAGGTAGAGCGGCTCGGCTTTGTCAAAGTAGCCCATCCTGCAATAAAAATTCCCAAGATTGATAAGACTCCCCGCATAATGTGGATGTTCTTTTCCTAACGCCTTTTCACTGATGGCTTTGGATTCGAGGTAAAGAGGCTTGGCTTTTTCGTAGTTGCCCATAGCGAAATACAAAGCCCCAAGGCTCCTAAGGTTATCAGCATAGTCGGGATGTTCTTTTCCCAATACCTTTTCCGAGATGGTTATGGCTCCGAGATACAACGGCTCGGCTTTTTCATAATTCCCCATAGCCCAATACATATTCCCAAGGTTGTGAAGGCTCGCCGCATGTTCGGGATGCTCTTTTCCCAACACCTTTTCCTTGATGGCTATGGCTTCGAAGTAGAGCGGTTCAGCTTTTTCGTAGTTTCCAATTGTACTATACAAATTCCCAAGGTTCATCAGGCTGAACGCATATTCTAGATGCTCTTTTCCCAACACTTTTTCCCGGATGGCGATGGATTCGAGGTAGAGCGGCTCAGCCTTTTCGTATTTGCCCATCATACTATACAAATTCCCAAGGCTATTAAGGCTGAACGCATAGTCTGGATGTTGTTTTCCCAACACCTTTTCCCGGATGGCTTTGGATTCGAGGAGGATCAACTCAGCTTTTTCGTAGTTGCCCATATTCTTATACAACACCCCAAGATTATTTAGGCTCTTTACATAGTCTGGATGTTGTTTTCCCACCAGCTTTTCCCAGATGGCTTTGGATTCGAGGAGGAATGACTCAGCTTTTTCGTAGTTGCCCATATCCCTATACAAACCCCCAAGGTTCATCAGGCTCACCGCATACTCAGGATGTTCTTTTCCCAACACCTTTTCCCGGATGGCTTTGGCTTCGAGGTAGAGCTGCTCAGCTTTTTCGTGGTTGCCCATCACGAAAGACAAATTCCCAAGGACATGAAGGCTAATCGCATAGTCTGGATGTTCTTTCCCCAACACCTTTTCCCGGATGGCTTTGGATTCGAGGAAGATCGGCTCAGCTTTTTCGTAGTTGCCCATATCCATATACACAATTCCCAGATTAGTCAGGCTCTTTACATAGTCGGGATGTTCTTTTCCCAACACCTTTTCCCGGATGACTTTGGATTCGAGGTACCATTTTTCGGCCTCCGGATATTCCCTTTTGAAATAATTCACCCTGCCCCGGTTGAAGCAGCAACTACCATAAGCTCCCGACTCCCGCCCAAGTTTTTCAAGAGCGGTTTGTTCTGCGACGGCATTGACTTCGAGGGCTTTATCGAATTCGCGCTTTCCAATGAGGTTGCGGGAGATTTCGATGAGGCTGTCTACCTGCTTTTGCACCATAGCCGTATCCACCACCTGCGCAGCACTAAAAAAAGGAAGCAAAAAAAAGCCTAAAAAAAGAAAACGAGCCATGACAATAGGATAGATGAAAGGAAGCGAGAGAAAAATCTTGGTCAAAGATCCAAGAATTTCTATTCCTTGCGAGTACCAAATAAATTTTTGCTCCCTCTTATAGCATATGGCAAACGTGACGCCCTCAGGCTGGACTGACGAACTGCTCATCCGAGAAATTCGGGCTGGCGGGCGGCAGCGTAATACGGCTTGGGAATACATCTATAAAGCCTGGCGGGGCTACTACCTTTCGCCGGTGCTTCGCGCTGGCGGTATCCCGGAACAGGTGGACGAAGTGCTGGGCGGCGTGATCGTGGATGTAGAAAAGCAGGTGCTTAAGGAAGATTTTGAACTGCGGGAGGCAAGCCTACGGACTTACTTCACAGAGGCAATTGTGCGGGCTTGGGCAAGAGCGCGAGAAATCGCGCAACGCCGCCAGACGGCCGAACTGGACCCGCAAACTTACCCGACCGGGCAGGGTGGAAATGTAGAGGAAGACTTCATTCGGCAGGAGCAGATAGAAAGGCTTGACGTCCTGCTTGCGCGACTCGGGGAGAAGTGCCGGAAGGTTTTAATGCGTTTTGCAAGAGGCTATTCCATGCGAGAAATCGCGGAAGAATTGGGCTTCCAAAACGAACAAAGCGCCAAAAATGAAAAAGGGAAATGCCATCGCAAACTCTTGGAACTCACCGACGAATTTTGATATGAACAACAACTCAGTTTTTGATAAAATAGAGGCCTGGCTATCGGGCGAACTCCCGGAAGCAGAAGCGCGTACCTTTGAGGCAGAAATGGCCGCTGATACTGCGTTTGCTGCCGAAGTGGAGCGGCATCGCCGTGGCCGAGAGGCACTAGACCGATTGGCGGAACAGGCTTTGCAAACAGATATGGCCCGTTGGCGGACTTCGCTGGATGAACTCCCTGAACCGCCAACTGATGTGCTGCCCACAAAAGGAACGAATTGGCTTCGCTGGATACTTGGCGGTTTGCTTGGGTTCTTGTTGGTCGGGGCTGCTTATTGGTTTTGGCCTTCGGAAAAAGCCCAATCAGATAATACTCCTGTACAAGAAATTGTTCCGCCGCAAACCAAGTCGCATACCCCCATCGCTGATACACCTCCTAACGAACCAGTCAACGAAAACAAAGACCCAAAAGAAAAGGAAGAAAACAATTCCCCGCGACTGATCGCGATGGCAGAAACCAATTTGAGCGATTTGCAAGGCGCGATTCTGCAACAATACGGCCAAACAATGGGCGATGACGACGAGGAGAATCCATTCTTTACGACAGGCCTGAAAGCATTTAAAGGAACCGATTTGAAGACCGCCAAAAGGGATTTGCTGCAAGTAACGAAAACGGACCCCTTCTTTCCCTCAGCTCAAGAAATACTGGCTTATATTTATTTCAGAGAAAAAAATTATCCAAAGGCCGTTCAGTGCTATGAATCTTTTGCCAGCCAAAGCGCTGACCCGGCTGCGGATTGGCGTTTGCTACAATTTTATTTAATGGACTACCAACACCGCAAGGCTGACTTTTCGAAGAAACTTGGGGAGATTTCTGATCCTGAGAAGCAGCACCGCTATCAGAAAGAAGCTGTGAAGTTGAAGCGGGAATTGGGGAAAATTGGAATCAAATAATGTCTCATATAAAAATCAATCCATCATTATGAACAGCACCCTACGTTTGTTAACCCTGCTGTGTTTTGCAGCGCTATCTCAACCGTCTTCGCTTGACGCTCAACCCTGTAACCTTTGTGGTACTACTGCTTCTGAGTGGATCGCAGGAATAACAATAGACGGCGGCAGCGGCTTTTTAAATCCGCCTGGCGGTGGCTTTGGCGGGTGTGTTGATCAGGTTCTTTTTGATGCTTATGTGGCCATACTGAAAAAAGGTGTGAGCCATTCATTCACCCTTACGCCTGGGTTTTCCGGCGCAGCCCAATCCGAATACTGGAAAATCTGGATTGACCTCAACCATGATGGGGATTTAGACGATTCCGGCGATTTAGTGTATACCAGTAGCTCTGGGTCTACCACGACGGTGAGTGGTAGTTTTTTCATCCCCTTGTCTGTCAATACTGGAGCTTCCAGAATACGGGTGGCCATGCGCAGAGGAAGCCCTCCGCCGGATTGCGGCAACTATACCAACGGCCAAGAGCTCACTTACAGCTCGGCTTATATAGATGAATGTGATATTTCATTTACTAATGCCTGTGCACGTGAGTATATAAAGCAGGTCAACATCTCGACCATCAACAATGCCACCAGCTGCGGCGCTTCCGGGTATCAAAATTTTACCAACATTTCGACCACCCTGAATGCCGGGAATGCCTATCCCGTGCAACTCACCCCAGGTTTTTTTAACGCCGGCCAACACCCGGAGCGTTGGCTCATCTGGATTGACTTCAACAATGACTATGATTTTGACGATCCGGGAGAACAGGTTTTTGATAGCGGGGTTGTCGGCTCTACTACGATTACTAACGGAACAATGACTATCCCTTCGAGCGCCCAAACTGCCACCGCCCGGATGCGCATTAAAATGATCCCCACGGATGTCAATACAGTTACGCTAGACCCTTGTGATCCCGTGCCTAGTCTCTGGTTTCAACCAGACCAATACGGGGAAGCGGAAGATTATACGATCAACATCAAGGGCGTAACCCTCGAAGTGCAGGGCGGTTCTGCGGAGGATCTGGTGAAAGATGTGCTGTTCGGCGGTAACTGTTTTGACCTGAAGAACGTGACTTACAGCGGACAGTCGGACCAGATCGGCTCATTCACCAATGGTCTCACCAATGTTGGCTTTAATACCGGGCTTATCTTGGCCACGGGCGGTATCGGCGTAGCACCTGGGCCCAATGACTCAGATGGTGCCAGCGCAGGTTATGGCATTCTTACACCCGATGCTGATTTGATGACGCTTGCCAATGGAGCCCTTTACGATATGGCCGATATCGAATTTGACTTTACTCCAACGCAAAGCCCTTTTACTTTTGAGTTTGTATTTGCTTCGGAAGAATATTGCGAGTATGTGAATACGCAGTTCAATGATGTGTTCGGCTTCTTCATTTCAGGCCCAGGCATCGCAGGAACTCAAAACCTTGCTGTAGTGCCTTCGACAGCGACCCCCGTCACGATCAACACGGTCAACCACTTGGTCAACTCCGGCTTGTACACGCACAACACGCCCGCATCGGGCAACAACTGCGCCAACATCCCTCCCGCGACTGGGCCAGCCGTGTCCGGGCTGCAGTATGACGGCTTCACCAAAAAATTTACTGCCGTCGCCAACGTGATACCTTGCGCCACCTACCATATCAAATTTAAAATCGCCGACGTAGGTGATGGTGTTTGGGATTCTGCGGTGTTCCTCAAAGGGGGGGCAAACAGCGGGGGCAACGCATCCATTGATTGGCTTGTAAATGGCCAAACTGGTGTGGATGTGGTGACAGAAGGATGCGGTACTGTTGGATTGTTGATTGATCGCCTTGGCACCAACACCACCCTTCCGTTGCCCGTTTCTTTTACCATTGCAGGTACGGCTACCAATGGCTCGGATTATGGGCCAATTAGCACCACTTATGTGATTCCTGCCGGGACAGATCAAATCACGATCCCGGTCAACATGCTCAATGATCTGATCCCTGAAGGGTCAGAAACGGTTGTTTTGACGTTGAACAATGCTTGTTCTTGCTTGAACCCGCAAGAAATCCTGACTATTTTGGACTACAAGGCTATGACGCTCGATGCCGACACCGTTTCCATCCCTGGCCCTGGAATGGCAACTGTGGGCGTAACCGTAGCAGGGGGCGTAGCGCCTTATACCTATCAATGGGACATAGGTGGAAATGCCCCCACCATCTCTCCATTTGTTGCAATACCCACCACTTATACAGTTACGGTAACAGACGCCTGTGGAAAAACCAGTACGGCGAAAGCCCGCGTCAATATTGGTCAATCTCCTTGGCCCATTACCCCGACCGGGAGAAACCATACCATTATTATTCCTGTAGCCCTACAATCGGATGTATTTGGGCAGAGCTTACAAATGGGCGACCGAATCGGCGTGTTTTATGATTCATCGGGCACTGGCATACTTAAATGTGGCGGATTTGTTGCTTGGCAAGGTCAGAGTACCTCATTTGCCGCCTACGGGAACGACGCTACCCCTCCGGCCCGCAATGGATTCAACACTGGAGAGCTATTCAAAATAAAAATTTGGCGCTCGGCCTCGAACCAGATATTTGATGCAACGGCGCAGTACGCGCCCGTTGGATCGCTGGGTGGATTGGTGACACATACGAACGCCTTTGCGGACGATGGAATTAGTATGCTTAGCTCCATTATTGCCGGGACAACACATGCCATTACCCTGAACAGTGGATGGAATTTGATATCCAGTTATATTATACCTACTCACCCTGACATGCTGCAGGTATTTGCCCCCATTGCAACCAGTATTGACATCGTAAAAAATTGCGATGGAGATAGTTACATCCCCCTATTGATGATAAATGGTATCGGCAATTGGAATTTGCTGGAAGGCTATCCGGTTAAGGCCAATCAAAAAGACACGCTTCTGGTAATAGGTCAAAAGGCCGTACCGGAGGCTAACCCGATCCCCTTAATTGCAGGATGGAATTGTATTGGTTATTTGCGCGATAGCCCGCAGAATATAGATACGGTGTTTAAATTTATCAAGGTTCAGATCAGCTTGGTGAAGAATAATGAAGGAAAGGTTTATTCGCCGCAGTTTGGCATCAATCAAATTGGGAACATGATTCCGGGACAGGGGTATAAGGTGAAGGCCTTGTCGAATGTCACGCTGTCCTATCGCCCGAACTTTACAGGAGGCCCATTGGCCGAGCGAACCGAAAACAAAGGGGAAGCCGATATGCATCATTTTGTATTGGATAGCAACCTAAACACAGGTAACAACGCTACCATAATATTGATGCCTTCAATAGCGGATAGTGTTATTCATTCCGGGGATGAAATCGGTATTTTTACGCCGTCAGGCTTACTCTGTGGAACGGCTATGTATCAGGGGGAAAATTTGGCGATCACCGTATGGGGGGATGATCCGAGTACCAGCGGTATTATTGAAGGTATGCAGGTTGGAGAACCC
>JACMMM010000463.1 GCA_014379065.1 Saprospiraceae bacterium | reverse complement strand
TCGACGGACTTGCTGAGCGGTGACATCGTGGCACAGTTCAGGTAATACACATCATCGGGCAGGGAGAAAAGATGTTTTTGGCAGGTCAAGGACATGGGAAAGGAGGCGTTTATTCAAGAGAAAGCAAACATACCGTTTGTTTCCTTCACAGCCCATGATCTTAGGAGAGACCCTATTCAGATGCTTTTTGGAATTGCAACACTTGCACAATACTACCATCCTTGTTTTCCAACACCAGATAGTAAGCGCCAAGCGGCAAATCTGCTATCCCATAATGATTCTCTAGATTGGCCTGCATTCGTTTGAGCATTTTCCCGCTGGCATCGCAAAGCGTCAGGTTGCTGACTGATTCGGCATTTTTCAGGCTGAAATATTGAGCCACCGGGTTGGGGAATAATTGCACCGAAAATTTTTGAATCTCCGAAACCGCCAGCGGTTGGCAAGTTCTCAGGTAATAATAGGCTTCGATAGAGTCTACTGGCGCGTCCAGTTTTTTAAGTTTCATGTGTACGATAGCGCAACACCCTGATGCTTCAAAATCAAAGAGCGAAACGTAAAGAGGGCCTTCCTGACCCGCATCCAATGAAAAACTTTTTTCGCTAATGGTATAAAACCAGTGAATGTTCGGATCCGTCACTGCAGTGTAACAAATGGAATCATTGTCCAAACGGATGACGGTGCGTTTCCAACGGAAATTTTGGGTGGTAGCCGCAAGGTTTTTTACGGTAGCCCTACCCTCCACTTCGAAGGGGTCCGTTTCGTCGCCAAAAACCGGGTTGGGTGTAAGGGTAAAAGTTTGCTGTGCCTGACTGGCGAATGAATACAAACAAAAAGCCAAGAGAAGTGGAAGTTGTTTCATTTTGAATTTGAATAAGTATTGAAGTGTCCCACAAAGTTATTTCAACCCTAATTTGATTTGGGGGAGCATTTGGGTTTTGTCTATTATGGACAAAGACAAAAAAAATGCCGCCCTGGCTTCAGGACGGCATTTTTAATCTTATAAAAGACCCAGTTAGTTGTCGGCGGCTTTCACCACTTTGCGCACCACGGTTCCTTCACTGCTTTGGCATTGCACCAGATAAACACCTGGCTCAAGATTTGGAAGTTCCAAGCGATAAAGACCCGTCGAAAGGTTTCGGCGTGGTAAAAGCACCGTCACCTGCCTGCCTAATTCATCCGTCATATCTACCGCCATGGACGTAGGTTTTGTAATATCTATGTCGAGCGTGGCTTTGCTAACGTAAGGGTTGGGATATATTTTGAGGTCAAAAGTGTTGGGTTTTTCAAAGCCTTTACCTGCGTATAACACTACCTCGCTCCGCTTCACACGCGGTTTAGCAACCCAGCGCAGCACATTGGTGAGCAGGCGCGATGATTGAGGCTCATCGAAGTAGTACTCCAAGCCCAGATACACCACTTTGCCTGCACCAATCTGTTTATAACCCATGAAAGGATACCCGCGCACTTCGGCGAGGGCGACGAAACCGGGATCCGAAATATCGAGGGGATATTGATACACTTCTGTAGAAAAATCATTGCCAACGCCCTGAAAAACAGGATGTTCTGACAAAATTTGTCCAATGCTCCGCTCCTTACAGTAATACCCGTAGTCGAGGTCGAACAGGCCAAGTTGTTGCAAAGCCCCAAATTCATGGGTTCCAGTCAGGATGACCGCTCCACCCAGCCGGGCAAACTGGCCGAGCACTTTGCCAAAAGCCCGGATGAGTTCTGGCGAGCCCCCGGAAGGATAAGCTACCACTACAGCGTCTTGTCCGGTCAATGCCGTGCTCAGATCGTCTGAGGAGCCATCCCAAAATTCGGTAAAAGCGCTCGAAGGCATGCGTCGTTGAATTACGCGTTGCACTTTATTGGCGTAAGCGCTGTCGTAGGCAAAAGAATTCAACATCATGACCCTCAATCCGTTCAAGCTGTCGGCTTCTGCCGCCACAGTTTCGTTCATCGAGACAGGCGCAGCATGCTCCTCTTCCCAAAAAAGATGATCAATGGTGGAATTGAACGCGAACGGACGTTCATAAGAGAATGGGTCCGACCGAAACGCAGCAAGGCAGAAAATGCCTGCCAAAAGGGCCATGAGCGATAACTTGCGAAACATCGGGTGTATATTTTTAAGCCAGTAGCAGTTGAAATTTTGAGGCAAAACGTTTTTCTTGGAAAATTCGTGTGAAGGCGACTGCAAAAGTACGGCCAAAAGCAGTTCAAAGGTTGGGGCAGCTCAGCTAAAACTTTTCATTTGACCGCAAATTTCCAAATCAGCCCTTGTCCTGAATGGATACGTTCAATTGTTTGTAATCAATTTTTCCCTTGTTCATTTTCAGGTGCTCCACCACGGCAAGCGCACGGTGCAATCGAATGTCTGAATTTTTGGGTTGGCCTACGATATATAATAAGGTGCGGAGTTTGCCGGGGGTAAGTGCGTGGAAGAAGCGGTTGCCCTCTTCGTCTTGTGCCAGTAGTTCGGCAAGTTCTTCCGGCATCGGCAAGCCATATTCGCTTTCGTCTTTTTGGAGACTGACACTGACCTTGGAGCCAATTTTCAAACCCAATTTGGTCTGTGTTTTTTTGTTGACCGTAATCAGGTACGAGCCGTCACCGCGTGGTAGCAAGGCGCATTGATACGTTATTTTTTCGTTCAAGGTACAGACAACCCGTTTCCCATCCTTTTCGGTAATGAGGACTTCGGCCACCCATGACGGCACGGCAAAATGGCAGCCCCAAAGTTTGTTGGTGGATTCTTCCAGTACGGAATTGAAATGTAAAGGCGCTTCCATAGGGCGAAAATAAGCAAGTTTCAAAAAAATGAGTCATCCCGAGGTTTGGGGTTTAGCACGTCCCAGAGGGACGGAATCTTGGTAGAAAATTAGGTGAAAATATGGGTTGGCGTGCCGTAGGTACGCTATCTCAAAACCATAGATAGCGTACCTACGGCACGCTTTTCTCACCGAAAAC
>JACMMM010000462.1 GCA_014379065.1 Saprospiraceae bacterium | reverse complement strand
TCTGCCTTTGCCAAATCAGGTTCGTTTTGAATGGCACGGCGTTTTTCTTGTTTGACCAAATTTCCCTTGGGGAATAGGGTGCGAATTTTATCTTTCAAAGCCTTGGCGTGATCTGGATCGCCATTTCGTTCGTAAAAACGGGCTGTTGAGGCAAGTTCTTCTTCAGTAGCCTTCGAATCAGATTCAAATTCAGCGAGCAATGCCAAGGCTTCTTTTTTTCCATCCTCCCCTTTTTTCACTGCCATCAGATTGCTAACATAAGGCGCGAAATATTTTCTTTTCAAGTCCGGTTGGGCGGCAAAGGCTTGATTCATGAGGCCAAAAGCCACAGATGGGGTGCGATTCAGGTTCATAAACCCGCCAAAATCTCGGTAAAGGATCGCAGCTGCCACCATCCCTTCTGGTTGGGGCTTCCCCGCTGCATCGTGTACCATCACGAAATAACCTTCGCCAGCATTATTATCCCAGTTTTCTTCCCCTTCACGCAGTCCAGCGACCGCGGATTTGGCATCGGGGCTCAGGGTGAAAATGCCTACCAATTTGTCGCCCATGCGCATGGTAGCCGCCTCAATAGTAGCGGCCTTGCCATTGGTGTATTCAAGCACCACCATTTCAATTTCGCTGGCACTGCGGAGTTTGCTTTTGGATAGATCAATTTCGAGCCGCACCATATCGCCCGCTTTTGGGGTGGCCGGACTGATATTTAAATTTTGCCCATTCAATAGGGTCGGAAGGGAAAGGAGGAGGATAAATAATTGTTTCATAAGAAAAGATTGTTGATCGTCATTTATCGTCATTGGTCGTCATTAGGTCATTGGTCGTCATTATGGATATTTGCTGAATGACGAGCAATGACCTAATGACGATAAATGACGCTTAAAAATTAGGACAAACCACACGCGAGCGCTTTTCTCCCGGATGAAAATAAGTGAGCGATACTTCAAAGGCACCGCGAGCATTGTTGGCCTGTGTGAGTGACGAAACAGTGATGTCATAACTCAGGCCAAGCATCCAACGGCTAAGTTCGAGCATTCCCACTACGGTGACTGCATCGGCTTGCAGGCCTTTTTGAAGTTTGTTGCCCACGCGTACCCAAGCGCCGGCGCGGAGCGCGAGTTCGTTGAAGTCGTTGTTCGAGTAGCGGAGGTTTACGCCCAAATCCGTCTCGAACGCTGGGCCTTGGCTCATCACCAAGGCGCTCGGAAGGAGGCTAACCGTCTCATTCAATGGAAATTGTCCACCAATATGGCCCGTCACCCGGGTATAAAGCGTTTCGTTGTCGTCAGCAGCAAGGGAAATTTTGGGACGGTTGAGGTGGTGCATGGCGCCCCCGAGGTAGAAAAACCCTTCGTTTTCAAATACGGCATACCAAAGCAGCCCGGCATTGAAGTCTAGATAGCCTTTTGAGTCTGCATTTGCGTTGGGCTCATTGTTCGATAGGCTAGTATTGGGGGTTTCGCTGGCGGCGTCGAATTGGCGACTAAACCAAAGCCGGCCCCAGTCAATGGAGTTCTGACCAAAACCAACCTGGGCGCCCGCTGAAAGATAATGGTCCGCTTGGCGGCGGCCACCGGAAAGTTGCTTTAGAAATGATCCACCGAGATGAACTTTGTCTTGCGAAAACCGTGCGGTGCCGGCCTCGTCGTGCATAGCACCGATACCAAAGGAGGCGTAGTCATCTCCATAACCGACTTGCAAGCGGTGTTCAAAAGATGCGGCGTAGGTGCGGAACGGCACAGGGGAAATAATACTTCCCCACTGGTCGCGGTAGTTGAGCGTAGCGCGCCATTTGCCGTTGAATACCCCGTTCAGTGCGGGATTTAGATTCCAGGGTGACGCATAATATTGGGAGAAACGAGGGTCTTGGGCTTGCAGTTCCTGCGAAAAAGAGGAAAGAAGTAGGATTGCGAAAAGGATCGGCTTGGAAATTTGCTTCATGATTAATTCAATCTGAATGGTTACAATTGATTTTGAAACACAAAAGTAGTTTTCCCTTTCAAAAACCCACCGTTCCCTCAATATATCTTTCTGCTTAAATTAATTTTAAGCCGTCGCAGCCTCAACATTCTCAACCCTCAACATGCTCAACCCTCCAACTTTCCCTACCTTGCGCTCGCTTTTTTGAACAAGAAAACACCATGGCAAAATCAGGCAAGCCCTCCCCTAAAACCCGTCCCCAGTCTGCTGTTGGCAGTCAACAGCAACGCGCTGCCGCCCCAACCCCCGCAAAAGATTGGCTCGAACGCCCTTCGCTCCCGGCAACAGACCCCTCGCTGCGTAAAGTTTTCTGGGGCTTGGCCGCGCTCGGCTTGGTTATTTTGGTTGCGCTCTCGTTCGGATCCGGCATCAATGCCGACGACAAATTCCAGGTAGATTATTCCCAAAAACTCGTCAACTATTACGGCACGTTTGGCAAAGACACTTCTGCGCTCAACATTCCCGATGGCAACATGCACCTCTATGGCGGTTTCTTCGAGACCGTCACCGGGTTTGCCAATAAAGGGCTTGGGTATCAACCTTCTAACATTGGTTACCACAACATTCGCCACGCCTCCAGCGCGGTTTTGGGATGGGTCGCCATGCTTTGTGCAGCCCTGTTTGCCAGTCTTGTGGGTGGACAACGCGCCGGCATTATTACCTTGATTATCATGCTTGTTTCGCCGCGTTTCGTGGGCGATTCTTTGATGAATCCCAAGGATATCCCCTTTGCAGCGGGCTATATCATGGCAATTTACAACATGGTAGCCGTGCTAGACCGGATGCCCAATCCTAGTCGTTGGAATCTGGTCGGATTGGCCGTAGGCTTGGGCATTGCTTTGGGTATTCGGGCGGGCGGTTTGCTTTCTTTTGGGATTTTAGGAATGTTTGTCGGCCTACATTTTTTGTTGAAAAACGGCGGATTGAAGGCGTTTTCCAACGGTCAAAGTTTGAAAAAATATGCGCTCGTTACGCTTGGCGTGGCAGCGATTGGATATGTCTTTGCGCTGCTGTTTTGGCCTTATGCCTTGCAAGCGCCCTTCAAAAACCCTTTCGTGGCACTTTCCAAATTCTCGGATTTGGAAGTGAAAATCAGGGTGTTGTTTGAAGGCGTAAACATGATGTCAGACAAAACCCCGTGGAATTATGCCCTTAAATGGATCGTTTACACCATCCCGCTTGCCGCGCTGGTCGGCTTTGTCGGCGGCATTGTTTTGTTGCCACGTATGCTGCGCCGATTGAACCCATTGTGGGTAATTTTAGCCTTTTTTGCCGCTATTTTCCCAGTGTTTTATGTGATTTACAAAAATTCCGTCATTCACGACGGATGGCGGCACTTGACTTTTGCTTATCCGCCCTTAGTGGTTTGCGCGGCCTTGTTTTGGAATGAGTTGGTCAATATCTTCTCTGAAAAAAAATACGGACAATGGGCCGTTTATGGGGCACTCGGGTTGCTTTCGGCAGATGCAGCAGCCTTTATCGCGATGAACCCGAAAATGCCTTATGTCTATTTTAACCCCATCGTGGGAGGCACGGCAGGCGCTTATGGGAAATTCGAGACCGATTATTGGGGCATCAGTACAAGGCAGGGCATCGAATGGCTCGAAAGTCAGGGCATATTGAAACCCGAGATGCCTGAAATGGTGGTGATTGCCACCAATATGTACTATTCGACCAAGCAACTCACCGCCAAATATGGGGACAAGGTGAAGGTAAAATACCTCAAATGGGAAAAACGCTGCGACGACGCATGGGACTATGGGCTATACCCTACACGCTTCCTTGATGGCAGTACTTTGCAAAAAGGTATGTGGCCCCCCGATAATGCAGTGCACATCGTAAAAGCAGGCGACACACCCATTCTGGCGGTACTGAAAGACAATGGCCGCAACTGCGCCCTCGGCATCGCGGCCACCAAATTGAGTGATTGGCCGGGCGCCATCGAACGCTTTAAGGCTGAGATTGCCAATGTGCCTGACAACGAAGTGGCTTGGGTAAACCTCGCACAGGCCTATTTGAACAACGACCAACTTGAGGAAGCAAAGGCCGCCGCAGAAAAAACCATCGGGATATGCCCTGATGACGCACAAGCAAACAACCTGATCGGTTTGTATTGGCTCAACAAAAAAGACGCGACAAAAGCCAAGGCGCAGTTTGAACTTTCCATCAAAAAGGAAACCTCAAATCCTGGTGCTTGGTATTATTTAGGACTGATTGCCCGAAGCCAGGGCGACCAACAAACGGCATTGAACAACCTGATGAAAGCCATCCAGATTGCACCGAACTTCAAACCCGCCTACGAACTTTCGGCGCAGATTTATGAGTCCATGGGCGATGCAGCGCGGGCGCAACAGTTTCGAGCGGCACTGGGACAAATGAAGTAGCGTTCCTAATCCGCTGCTTGCCCTATATTTGCAAAACAAAATCTAGCAACCATGGCTCTAACAAAACAGGATGTTATCCGGCAAATCCAACAAGGAAAGGTTCAATCTGCATTGGAAGGAATGGTTCAATTGTCTGGTTTGGCGCGTGATAAAGAGATGCAACAGCGTTGTGTTCTGCTGCAAAGCCAATTGTCACATCTGAACAACAAATTTGCGATGGGCACCTTTGACCAAACGGATCAATTGGCACGCAACAGGATTACAGAGGCTGCTTTAGACATTGCTTACGAGTTGCCTTCGGTTGTTCAGGCCCCACCGCAATACGGTCAGGTTCAATATTCCAGAACGCCACAACAGTCTGGTTCTGCGTGGAAGACTTGGGGAATCCTGCTGACTGGAGCAGGTGGATTGCTCTTGCTTTTATTGGTTGTAAATTTAATGATGAACCAGCAAGAAAGCAATATTGGATCTCCCCAAAATTCTTTTATTGACACAAACGCCAATCCAGAAGTCCAGCCCACACAAACCCAACAAGCAGTAAAACCGAGCTCCCAAATATCTCAGCCTGTAGAAAAAGTCGTCAGTCCTCAGGACAAATTCCTTGGTTCCTGGGAAGGTGTAATGTCTGCTAATGGAATAACGCTTGGCTCCCTTTCGCTTGTTCTGAAGCCAGGCAACCGCTCATCCATATTTTCCGAAGCCGGGTCTGATAATGGCACCTGGGGAATTACAGAAAACAGACAATTAATGCTTACGTCATCGTTGGGAGTTCGTGAGATTTATAGCGTCAACTGGAATGGCCCAAATTCATTTTTTGCAACGATGGTTGACGGTACGATGCCAGAATTTGTAGGCTTAAACATATCATTCTCTAAAACTAATTGATTCAGAGGCCGTTAAATTGGGGCGACAATCCATTAAACACACAAGAACATGAAAAAATCACACCTCCTTGCCATCGTTGTAGTGGCCGTAGCCATCGGCATTTTGATTTCGGCCAGCAAAGACGTGACTACCTATGCCAACTTTTCCCAAGCTTCAAAAAGTGAAGACAAGGTGAAGCTCGTTGGCCAACTTGTAAAAGACCGCCCGGTGGAATACGACCCTGCAAAAGACCCCAATTTTATGGCGTTCTACCTCAAAGACGAGGCGGGCGAAATACGCCGCGTGGAACTGCTTGCCGCCAAGCCGCAGGATTTTGAGCGTTCAGAATCCATCGTGCTTACAGGCCAGATGAGAGGCGAAACCTTTGCTGCTTCGGATATGCTGCTCAAATGCCCTTCCAAGTACAATGATCAGGAAATATACGTCAGAGAGAAACAAGGCTAGCGATTGATTCGATTGATTCGATTGGGGGATTGATTCGATTGGGGGCGTTGGGTTTGATATTTCTA
>JACMMM010000461.1 GCA_014379065.1 Saprospiraceae bacterium | reverse complement strand
TCCAACAACAATTTCAACACTTTATCGCGGTGGTCGCCTTGCACGATGATGACTCCGTCTTTGGCACTGCCTCCAGCGGCGCACTTGTTTTTGAGCAATTTGGCGAGTGCTTCAAAACTGTCGTTAGAACCTAGGTAGCCTTTTACAACGGTGGCTTCTTTGCCGCCCCTGCCGCGCTCCAGCCAGATGCGCAGGGTTTGTTGTGCGGCGAGTTTATTTTCCACCGGGGCTTCTTCCTCCTCGATTTTGAAATCAGGGTCGGTAGAAAAAACGAGACCGCCGAGGCTTGAAAGTGAGTTTAGCTTTTTGCTCATTGTTTGAAATGTTGAGATTGTTGAGGCCGTTGAGAATGTTGAGAATGTTGAGATTGTGACCTCAACAACCTCAACTATCAACCTTCTCAACGCTCTTTTTCGGCACCAACACCTTTAATGCCGCAGGTTTTATTTCAAAATTTAATTCGTTCTCTACAACGATTCCTTCGCCGTCGAGGTGGACGTAGTTTTCACCTTTAGCGGAAATTTTGACGCAACGGGCGGTGTAGTGCTCCACAAATTCTGCATCGTAAATCTTGTTGTTCAGCATGGAAGGTACGGCTGCAAAATACTGCCACCTCGGGGCGTCCTTCATGATGACCACTTCAAAAAGCCCATCGTCCAAAACAGCATCCGGGGCGATTTGGAAATTGTACCCATACATCGGGCCATTTGCGATGCTAATCGCGAAACACTTGAATTCCAAGATTTTGTCGTCAAGTTCAATACGGCATTCACGCGCTGTATAACTCAGTCCTGCTTCTACCGATTTCAAAAAATAAGACAAAAAGCCGCGCCAAGGACTGCCTTTCATCAGGTTGGACACAAGTCCATCAAACCCCACGCCTGCTATGTTGATGAAGGAGCGACCGTTCATCGTGCCACAATCAATGGTTTGGACTTCCGCTGTATTGAGCTTTTTGATGGCTTCATCAATATCCCGTCCATAACCGAGGTGCATGGCAAGCCCATTTCCAGAGCCAGCGGGGATTATGCCCAATGTTGCTTCGCTGCCCACCAAGGATGAAGCAACTTCATTGATTGAACCATCTCCCCCAACAGCCACAATGATCTCGTAGCCCTCCGCCAGGGCCTTTTTCGTGAGTTTGGCAGCGTGGCCTGCCCGTTTTGTGAACCAAATTCCGTATTCGAATTTTTTGTGGTTTAGATGATGGTCAACGCTATCTCGAAAGTGCTTTTGCAAATTCGTCCCTGCTTTCGGGTTCACAATGAACACGATCCGCTGCGGGCGGAGCAGGTAAGCCAGTAACTCATTTTTTATTATCGGGTGCGATTCCTGCATTTTTCGATATGCCTACATTATTTGGATAAACGGACGTTGGGTGTTGGTCATTGGACTTGCACTCCGTAAGACGAAATTGTTGTCCAACGTCCAAAGTCCAACATCCAACGTCCAGCAGTCTATTTCCGGTCCATCACATATCCCCTCCACCGCTCTATTACAGACTGCATATCTTTGGGCAAGTCAGTCTCGAAGCGGATGTGTTCTTTAGTAGTAGGATGTTCAAATCCCAAAATTTTCGCGTGGAGCGCTTGTCGCGGTAGCAGCGCCATGCAGCCTTCCACAAATTGGCGGTATTTTGGATAAAGGGTGCCCTTCAAGATCTTGTTGCCACCGTAACGGATGTCTCCAAAAAGCGTATGGCCTATAGACTTCAAATGGACCCTGATTTGGTGGGTTCGGCCCGTCTCCAAGCGGCATTCCACAAGGGTGCAGTAGTAAAATCGTTCAATCACCTTCCAATGCGTCACGGCCCATTTTCCATCTTCCCCTTCCGGAAAAACCATAAAAAGGCGCCGATCGTTTGGGTTTCGACCGATGTTGCCGCGAATGGTGCCAGCGTCGCCTTCCATATCGCCCCACACAAGTGCGTAATAGCGCCGCTCGATGGTATGGTGGAAAAACTGGTTGGCGAGGTGGGTCATGGCATACCCGTTTTTGGCAACGACCATTATGCCGGTTGTATCCTTGTCAATCCGGTGAACAATGCCTGCGCGGTTGGGTTCATTGCCTTCTTTTACAGGGAGTTTGTCCAGCTGCGCCTGCAAATGCCAAGCCACCGCGTTCACGAGTGTTCCATTGGGGATGCCCACACCTGGGTGGACTGCCAGACCAAACGGTTTGTTTACCACCAAAACGTCATTGTCTTCGTACACAACATTGAGCGGGATGTCTTGGGGGGTAATGTCAAAATTTTCTTCTAACGATTTTGGCAGCACGATGGAGATGGTGTTGCCTGGCCGGACGCGGTAATTGGGTTTCACGTCACGGTCATCCACCCGTACAGAGCCAGCGCGAATGGCATTTTGCACCTTGTTGCGGGAGCGGTTGGCAAGCCGGTCCATCAAGAACTTGTCGAGGCGAATCAAAGTCTGTTTTGGGTCGGCCACGATTTCATGCCGCTCGAAGTACTCCTCACTTGTTTGCACATCGTCATCAGCCTCGGTTTCAAGGATTGGCAACGCTGGGGGCGAGGGTTCTTCTGTATCGGCCAGCGTGTGGTTTATTTCGGATAAAGTCATAGTAACGCAAAGATAGGGCGAATTGAGACTTTCGACTCATCTAATGCCCGGTTCTTCCAGTAACCATGATTTCGACACGTCGGTTCATTTCTTGTCCATTGGAGTCGGTAGCATGAGGGAACAACATTTGTGCGTTTTTGTATCCTTTCAGGGTCATGCGCGAAGCTGGGATGCCGTGATTGAGCAGGTAGTCCCGCACAGTTTTGGCTCGCCTTCCAGAAAGGCTTTGTTTCCAAGACTCCTGTTTCTCCATTATATAATCGGCTGGGGTTTGACCGGGCTTGAGCTTGAAGTTATGCTTCTTGGGGTACGGTACATTAACATGCCCTCCAATTTCAATAACCAAGTCAGGATTCAATTGCATGAATTTTAAGATTTTGGGTAATTCTGGTTCCGAAGCCTTGAGTAAAATCGCTTGGTCGCCCATGAAAAAAAGGTCGCGTAGTACAGCCTTTTTACCCGGTGTAGCAGGAGGCAGCACGATGTCAGGCGAGAGGTTGTACTTTTTGTACAACTCAGGGCTCCCCAAAATCTTCATGGTTATAGACTCAAAAAAATAATCCTTGGCCACCACCTCGATTTTTACGATCGAGTCCTTGGGCAATTGTACCCGGTAACGTCCCATCGTATCTGTTCGGGTGGAATCCTGGCGGGTTTTGGTGCGGAAAGCAACAGTTGTTTCTACGCCCTCGCCAGTTGATTTATCTGTAACGCGGCCTTCGAGCATTGTCATGGGTACGCGCCGGGCAATTTCCACCGTGGCGCGGCGGTTTTGGTAGCGCCCCTGCTCCGTATGGTTGGAAAGTATAGGAGTTCGTTCGCCAAAAGCTGTGACAGAGATAAAGGCATTTTCCGGCAGCCCGTTCGTTGTCAGCCAATTGGAAACAGCAGCGGCGCGTCGTTCGGAAAGTTTTTCATTATAAATGCTATTGCCCACAGAATCTGTGTGGGCGGTGATGCGCACCGTTTTTTCACCACGCATATTTTGAAAATAGAGCAACACCGTATCCAGTATGCGCTTCGAATCGGGGTCAAGATCGGCTTTCCCGGAAGCGAAGTGAACTTCCAGGATGCGAGCGTCATACAATGAATCGAATAAGGATTGGGCGCTAACTGGGTGGCAAACTAAGCAAAAAAGGAGCGGGAAAAGGAATTTGCCTTGGCAGAGGAATTGCAGAGAAGTTGGGCATTTTTTTGCAATAAACATCGTATTCACAGGGTTGAGTTTGGAAATGAAAACTCAAACGAATTTCTAGCCTTTGCATTTCAATGCGATCTCAAATTTGTCCTTTACGGCTTTCGAGGCTGATTCCATTCTTCTTTCTCCGCAAAACGGACGATGATTTTCATGAAATTGACCATAGAAAGAAACACCACGAAGCCCACCGAAACCACGATATAGATCCAACGGTAACTGCCTGCTTCGCGCAGTGGAATCCCCGAAAAGCCCCAGGCGGCCATACCAGTGCCAAATGCCAGTGCTAAATAACTATACATCGAGGTTCCCCAATATTTGACAAAACTGACGGCACGGAGGCTCAACAAACTGTTCATCATTGCGAAAAAAAGCGTGAGCGCCGACCCGATTGACCAAGCGAAAAGCCGATCAAAAGAGATTATGCCCGAAGTAGTGAATACCCAGCCGACAGCCATAATCAACAAGGCTGCTGCCAAGGTGGCCGCTGCCTGAATGGGTGGGCGATCAAGCTTATCGAGAATTTTGATCATTGTAAAAGTTTGTTGATTTGGGGATTTGTTGATTTGGGGATGGGCCAGAGCTTGGTATTCCTGCCTTCTGAGCAGAAGCAACTAAACCCAAGCTCTGGCTCATCCCCAAATCCCCAAATAATCAAATCCCCAATTAAGATCTATTTCCCAAACAAATGCACCCACGAGCCACCCCAAGCAAACTTGCCTGCTCCCTCATTGCTTTTAGCGTGGGGGGTGGCTAAACGCGACACTTTATCGAATGCACTTTGAACCTGATTTTCAGAGATTTGTGTAGCCGGCGATGCCACTGCGGCTTCAGCTACATATCCGTGCAACAGCGCAGAATATTGGCGATGGAAAAGGTCTGGATTGCCAAAAATATCAATGCCCAACACATGGTCGCCACAAACGGCTACGACGCCCACTACATCCGTTCGGGCAGTGAATGAGCCTTCTAAATGTTGCAAATAAGCATCACGCTGGGCTTTTTCTTGGCTTTGGTTATCCAGCGCTGTGTAGGCTTTAGTAGAGGATTCGGCATTGTTTGCTTTGGTGACCTTTGCTACAGCATCCCACACTTCTTGCTGATTGCCAGTGTTTTGTACAGCACGGCGCACCTGTGGACTGGCGATATTGTAGTAGCCTTTAAAAGCCGCCGCCTCTTTTTCTGCAGCCGGAGCCGCAGGGTTGTAATAGGAAGAGCGGCCCGCTTCGACACAAAAAACTTCGATGTTGCGCACCGACATGGGTAGGATGACTTCATGGTGCGCAATGACGCGATCCTGGTTGCCGCCCTTCACCACATCGCCCGAAAGTATCAGTACGGTATCTTGGGTTTTGTTTTGCACCGTCAGACCGTGGTACCAAGCTTCGGCGTTGCGCCCAAATTGCTTTTGTTCCATGATGCGAAAGCCGGGAAGTTGCATGCCTTCGGCAAGTGTTTTCAGGCTTTTTATCTTGGCATTTGCCTCGATTACTTCTGCCGAAGCTACCACCGGGTATAGACGAAGGTTTTCGTGCTGCCAATCGGGGTTCTCTTCGGTTAGGATAGAGAGCGGGCTTTGTTTTGAATCGTTTTTAGAGACCGAAAGTGGAGTGTCGTTGACACAAGCGCCAAGTGCAGTTATCGCGAAAAGGGTAAGGAAGAAGTGTTTTTTCATAATTGAATCATATTTGAAGGTTTTGGGAACATGGATGTGGCGTGAATGGCACACGGATAGAACAGATTTAAAAGATAAAAACAGATTATAAAATCTGTGTAAATCCATTCAATCCGTTTTATCCGTGTGCCATTTCTGCTCGGTTGTCGTTCCAAAAGTAACCAACGCCGCCACGCCGCAAAAGTTTTTCTTCAAAACCCTTATGAAAAAAATTTCCAGAAAATCCCCCTTTGCTGTAACATCGCCTTCCCCATGCCGTCTGGCTATTAACTGGTGGGGTGAAATTCATTTCGCAAATTTTTTAGATACTGAACGAAACGCATGACCTGGAATATCTTTCACGAACAAGTATTTCCAATTCGACACAAACTCTACCGGTTCGCGCTGCGCATCACGGGCAGTGTACACGAAGCTGAAGATGTTGTGCAAGAAGTGC
>JACMMM010000460.1 GCA_014379065.1 Saprospiraceae bacterium | reverse complement strand
TTCAATGTCTTCGGTGACGGTACAACCATAAGAATCGGTGGCAGTAACGTTGTAAACACTTGTTTGTGCAACGTTTGCTACGGGGTTGGGACAATCCGTGCAGCTCAACCCGCCGCCGGGCGACCAAGCATAAGTCACGTTATAATTTGGCTCAAAAGTGATCGTCCAATCAAGTAATTTACCTAGTATGTTGTTCTGATCGTCGGTCAAGCGCAAGCGCCAGTTGCCATTTGAAGGTTCTCCCCACAAGTCAGACCAAGGGCCTTCCGGAAGCCAATCACCCGTAAACGGCGCGGCAGAGGCGGGGGCAAATGGCCCCGGGAAACTAATGAGCGTGGTAGCAGTGGGGGTGAAACAAGTGTTGGTGTAATTGTCGCCATTTGCACCATTGTCGGTCGTTAATTCGACGACTACACCACCTGGAGAAATGAGGTAGGCATCTACTTCGTCAATCCAAGAATGTTCCACATTGATGCAAACGGAGCGAATCACACCTGGACCTACGACAGGCGGTTGAACACCGAAAACATTAATGGAAGAGTTGACTGGATTGCCCCCGTTCGGTATGTTGTAGTCTGTTTGATTTGTAAACGCGGGCGGTGGCGGCACTGGCGTTGGCACTGTAGCGTTGAGTTGCACGGGAGTATTGGGCAAGCAGGTCGAGGTATCAACAAGCAAGGGCGGCAACAGGATTTTGTCGCGGATAAAAAGGAAAACGGTATCCCGGTTGCAAGGGTCTACCTGCACAGAAATGCCAATGGATTCCGGTGATTCGGCAATACCATCCTCAAAGGCGGAGATAGGTACGGTAATGGTAGATTGTCCGGCGGGGATAGTCAAATTGTTTGGAATGGCCTGATAATCTGTGCCCGGGGTAGCCGTGCCAAACACATTGAAAACGACCTGATAGTTTTGCGAACGGATTTCAGGCAAAGTAAAAGTAACTGAACCTGGCACACAACCCTCTGCAATCGTGCCGTCTGCACTCACAGTAGTGGCATTCACAAGCAAAGAACCAGTACCAAAACTTTTTGCTTCCAAAAACACCCCGGAATCATAAGCCCCGTCGCCCACATCGGCAATGGCGAGTTTAATGGTGTACGGTTGACAAGGCGTCACGACCGCCATGGCCGTGAACACATCCGTGAAACCATCGTAAACGGGCTGGAGGGAGGAACCCAAGTTGTCATTGTAGTATTGGACATTCAAGGGCGGGCAGGGAGGAGCAGCGGGGTTGTTGGGGTGGATGTTGTTGATGCTCACGGGCAACATCGTACCCGGCACCCTGGCTATATTGGTATAAACAGGGTACCCAGGCCCTTGGATAAAAAATCCAAAAACGTCGTTAAAAGCAGTACATGCATATTCGGGATACTCCTCCGACGCAAAACTATAACGGAAGCGAAGTGTATCTGCGTTCGGAATAAAGGTGATGGTGTAAACCGCCACGTCGTTGAGCACATCCGTAGCGATTGCTTCGAGACTGGCCTCAAAAGTGCCGCCTATGTTGCCATTGTTGGCAAAAGTCCCTCCGACCAGCTCGGCTTGGCCGGCAAATCCACTGGTGAGCACGATGCCCCGCTCAATGCCAAGGGACTGTGTGCCGCCAGAAAAATACCCCACAGACCGGGGATCGCCATTGAAAGTGATGTTGGTGACCTCAACTCCCGCTCCCAAAAACACGTTGGATATAAGGCTTTGAGGGTTGTAAGGGCCAGACACGACATCTGTGACCTGAAGAAATTGCGCTTTAGAAGAAAAGGGCAAGGCAAAAAGACAAAGGGCTGTCAGCAGTAGCGTTTGCGTCGGGCGAAGTAAGCAGTTCATCCGGTAAGTAGATATTGATTGGTTAATAAATCCTGAGACTTTTGCAGGAGATTATAGGCCAGAAACGGGGATTTAAACGGATTAGAAGTTTGCCCGCCGAAAAGTAGCGTCTTCTTCCAATGCGAAGTACCAAACATGGCCTTAAAAATTCTTGTGAAGATACAGCGTTGGCGGGAAACGATGCAAAGAACCGCAAACAAGCGCAACCTAAAACAAAAAACGCAAGCTCCCGTAATAGGAAACCTGCGTCATGGCTTTTGTAGCGCGGGGGAGACTTGAACTCCCGACCTCGCGATTATGAATCGCGCGCTCTAACCAGCTGAGCTATCGCGCCATGCTTTTTCAAAAGCGGGTGCAAAGGTAAACCGCTAAAACTTTTCTGCAAAGGAGTGCATAAAGTTTTCCAAGACTTTTTTAACACCCAAAGTCTACGTAAAATCACTTCATCACGCCATCGCTTTTACCCGCCGTAGCCCTTTCATCCGCCGAAGTTTTAACGGAGGAGGAGGCGTAGGAGGGGTATCACTTCATTCCTTGGCCACCTCCACCCGATACCCCGCTTTCCGCAACAAGGCCACGACCCCATTCTTCCCACCCAGATGCCCTGCGCCCACCGCAAAAAGCGTCGGTTTTTCGGCCATCATTCGGCCCATCACGGGTATCCAGTTCTGGTTGCGTTTTTTTAACAGAATATCTTCATATTGCCCCATACCGCTGTCCTCGCCGATCATAGATTGCATGGCCGTGATGTCTTGCTCGCGATAAAGGCGAAGCATCTGGTCGAGCTGGCCTTCTTCCGCGCTCGTCGTGTCTACACTTCGTAGGTTGTCCACCAGCATTTTGGCTTGAGCGGCATACGGGATGCTGTCGAAAACCGACATTTGGTAAGCCGCTGTTTCCAGGCCCGCTGATTCTAACCTACGGTTTTTGCTCATGCGGTACAGTTCCATTTCTACCGAGGTTATTGCGCCGCCTGCCGTTGGATCTCCTTCATCAGAACTAAACAACGTACTCAGAAACATTGGTTTCATCCGCTCGAACATACCGCCTGGCAATCCCATTTCAGCCATTTTATCCTTCACTAATTTGTAATCCTCTGCATTTAACAGGTCTTTCAGCGTCTTGCCTCCAGCCATGAACGACTTGGTGATCAGGCTCATTTGGCTGGCGAGGTTCGTCATTTCTTTCATGTCTATTTCAAAGGTCACGCGGCGCACATTGTCCAAGCCTTCGCGGATCGAGCCAGGTAGTTTAAATTCGTTTTTCGGTATCATGTGGATCGTACCATAGAGGTAAGATGGCTTTTTCAGCCCTTTGCCGCTAATCTTCCAAGCCAGTGATTTTTCGGTTGGGACGATGTTTTCTGGTGTATAGCTCACTGCTTTTTCAGCAGGCTTACAGCCGATTGCCCCCAATATAAAGGTGGCAAGAAATATTGCTAAGTTTTTCATAGTCAATGTGTTGTGTGCCTCGGAACTTCGTTCCGGGGATTATTTGCTTCCTCCCCCCGGAACGGAGTTCCGGGGTACTTCTACCGCAAACGATCCGAAGATCGCACCAACGCTTCGTCTTTTTTTATAGCACGGTAAGCCATCATCAGCAATGGAATTGCCGCCAGCGGGAAAGCGCTGCCAAGTGCCAAATGTGCCTCCGCTCCATCAGGCAGCTTCTGTGCATAATAGTAGCCGAGCGCAGCAAATAAGACAGCAAAAAGTAGGGTTAAAATAGACATCCCTCCGGCCAAGCGCATTTGACGAGGACGGTTTTTGTACAGAAAAATGGCATAAATCGAAACCACTACAGCAAGAAGAAGGCTCATCCCACCCGGAAATTCTTTGACCCAATAAGTCCCATCGGCAAAAAAATTATCTCCTGTGGCAGCCAATGCATTAGGGTCGCCAGAAGCCGTGGCCAAAGGCAGGAAAATTGGGCTGCCCAAAACAGCGGCAGCTAAAAGCAGGTAGATGGTTTGAATGCGTTGAATCATCTTATGTTAAAAATTTGGTGGGCAAAGGTAGGGCTGGACTTTGGACAGTTGGATGTTAGACGTTGGACTTGATTGGTTTTTTCAGAATAAATTGGAAAGCCTTCCAAAAAGCGTCCTTCAGCCATTCAAAAAGGGCTGATACATCATCAGCGCATGGTTTTCAGCCACCCATTCCTCGCGTAGCAATGCACCGGAAGCAACAGAAAACACACGACGGGCAATTCGGTTGTGGCGAGAATAACCACCATTTGACTCGTGACGGATAAGATGCTCTTTTTCAATCAATTCGTAGCGCTCGGAAATGGGCTCATCAGAACAAATTTCGCCGTGCAGATGCGTTTCGGAGAGCCAAATGCGGAGTTGGAAATGCCGGGGCGTATCATTTCGGAGCTGCAAGTCAATATAGTTGTAAGCCAGGGTTGCGCCAGAGCCAAACGGCAGCACTCGAGACTCATCCGGGAAGACATCGTAACTGTGCCTCCAGCGCTCGGTCACCGTGAGCGGGCTGTGCAATGCCATCCAGTAAAGCAGATTGCCCATTTGACAAAGCCCCCCACCGATGCCTTTGGTCACTTTCCCGCGCTCCAGCACCAGCCCTTCAAGGTATCCTTTTCGAGCAGTCGGGGCCCCTACGGTTTTCCAAAAAGAAAAGGTTTCGCCCGGCAGGATCAGAAGGCCATTTATCTTCGCCGCCGCCAGTTGAAGGTTAATTACTTTGTTGTGCTGGAGGTACATCTCAACGTCCTTCAGGGGTCGAATGAGTGGCGTTTTATGCTGAAAAACAAGCGTTTGCAACGGGCTTTCGTACTGGTGTGCAAATTTCGTTTTACCGAAAAGCCACCTTGCCCGGCGTTTCCAAATGTAAAAAATACGCCCCAATCGGCGACGAAGTTGAGCCATGCGGGGATATTTAGAAGGTTGAGGGTTGAGAAGGTTGAGAGGAAGAGCACATTAACAAGCAAAGGTCATCAATTCACCAATCACCATTCAACCAATCACCAATTCACCAGTCACCAGTCACCATTCAACCAATCACCAATTCACCAGTCACCATTCAACCAATCACCAATTCACCAATCACCATCATGCAATACGAACTTAGCTACTGGGAGCGCGAATCCTTTTTCAAAGACATAGACGTTGCCGTGATTGGCAGTGGCATTGTCGGACTTGCAGCCGCCATTCATCTCAAAACACTTGATCCAAAACTTAGCGTGGCTATCCTTGAGCGCGGCACCTTGCCCATCGGTGCCAGCACCCGCAACGCAGGCTTTTCTTGCTTTGGATCTATGACCGAACTGCTCGATGACCTCAACCATGCGAGCGAAGACCAAGTGCTGGCCGTGGTAGAAAAACGCTGGCGCGGGCTTCAACGCCTCCGCGAATTAGTGGGCGATGAAAATCTTGATTTTCAAATGTTGGGAGGATACGAAATGTTTACGCATGAAGAAGAGAGCATCTTTCGAGAATGTCAGGAGCGCATGCCTGAGTTCAACCAAAAAATCGGAAAAATAACCGGTTGGACCGAAGGCTACAAAGTGGTGGACGAGCGATTGCCGGGCTTTGGTTTTCAAGGCGTTCGCCATTTGATTCTGAACCAACCAGAAGGGCAGGTACACACTGGGAAAATGATGTCCGCCCTACTCCACTGCGCCCTCGATACAGGAGTGAAAATCTATAACGGTTTTGTTATCAAGCATTTGGAAGACACTTCACAGGGCGTGGAAATCGAGACTGAATTTGGCTGGACGCTACGGGTGCCCAAGGTATTGGTGGCGGTGAATGGCTTTGCCCGCCGATTGCTTTCCATGGAAGAAGTCCAACCCGCACGCAACCAGGTGTTGATTACCCATCCCATTCCCGACCTCCGGGTAGAAGGATGTTTCCATTACGACCGGGGCTATTTTTATTTCCGAAATATTGACGGGCGCATCCTCCTCGGCGGCGGCAGGAACTTGGATTTGGAGCGGGAAAAAACGGATGAGTTTGGGGCCAATGAATTGATTCGCAAGGCTTTGATCGAATTGCTAGAAACCGTCATCTGCCCCGGCCAGCGCGTGGAAATTGATTCCTGGTGGACCGGCATCCTCGGTCTCGGCCCCATTAAAAAGCCTATTGTCGAAAAGGTTTCGCCCAATGTCACAGTAGCTGTTCGGCTCAGCGGCATGGGCGTGGCAATTGGGACTTTGGTGGGGCAGGAAGGGGCAGAATTAGTGATAAGTGTTTAGTGATAAGTGTTTAGTGATAAGTGTTTAGTGATAAGTGCTGCTTTTTTCTAGCACTCGGGAATGTTCAGAAATCTGTGTCGGGTCTTGGCCGCGCCCCCTACCCCTAAAGGGGAGTCTATCCGAAGTAGGCATAATTGTATTGTTTTTAAACAAATTATGCTCACTTCGGATAGACTCCCCTTTAGGGTAGGGTTGATTGATTCTAGGGTTTACGTATTGAAACCGAAGAGTTGGCTAAGTTCTTTGACTTTATTGGCGAATTTTGCGAAAGTGTTTTTAATGGCTTTGTAACCAT
>JACMMM010000459.1 GCA_014379065.1 Saprospiraceae bacterium | reverse complement strand
TGAATGCGTAATCTGCAATCATTGGATTGGCAGCAGTGACCGCACTCAACAAGGTAATTTTGCCCGCGTTCGGGAAACCTACGAGCCCTACAACGACAAAAAATTAGAGTTCCAGAATGATCCACCGCTCTTCAGCAGGTTCGCCGGGCTGGGCATATTGGGGCGATTGGTGCGTGGAGGTTTTGAAAAAAGTGTTGCCCTTTCCGCCGCGTCCACCGGGCAGGAGTATTTTTTCTTCGCCGGGTTCGGTGATTTCCAGCAGGAATTCACCCGTTTCAGCATCGCGAGCCACCGTTCCAAGTGGAACTTTTATTATTTTATCGTCGCCATCGTATCCGGTTTTGAGGGCACCACGCCCAATGTCACCGTTTTCTGCGTAGACGTGCTTTTTAAATTTGAGAGAAAGCAGGGTCCATTCCTGAGGTTCTGCTTTCAGGATGATGTGTCCGCCTCGACCGCCGTCGCCCCCATCGGGGCCGCCCATAGGTGTTCCAGGCCCACGATAAAAGTGTACACTGCCCGCCCCGCCTTTGCCTGAGCGGAATCGTATTTTGACGTAATCAACAAAATTCTCCATAATTGGGGGGCAAAGGTACGCCAAGCGAAGCCCATTTGAAGGAAAGCTTGGAAAGACCGTAGTTTGGCAGCTGAATTTCAACCAATTGTTCGGCATTTAAAATATGGAAAAACGTCTTTTTGACCCTAAAGAATCTATTTTTCTCGACGGCCCGCGAGAGCGACAATTTGAAGTATTCTTTGCTTTTCGGGTATTTTGGGAATTCCTCAGAGGTTTCCGTGCACTACATTTTGTTGGCCCCTGCGTCACGGTATTTGGTTCAGCACGTTTCAAAGAAGGCCATCGCTATTATGAGGCGGCCCGGGAAGTGGGCAGAAAGATTGCCGAAGATTTGGGCATGACCGTGATGACGGGCGGCGGCCCCGGCGTGATGGAAGCCGCCAATCGCGGTGCGCGCGAAGGAGGTGGCCCTTCTGTTGGGTGCAATATTGTTCTGCCCCACGAGCAGAAAGAAAACCCCTGGCTCGACAAGTTTGTGAGCATTCGCTACTTTTTTGTGCGCAAGGTGTTACTGATAAAATACTCTTACGCCTTCGTCATACTGCCTGGCGGCTTCGGCACGATGGACGAGTTTTTTGAGACGCTAACTTTGGTACAGACTAAAAAAATAACCAATTTCCCAATCGTGATTATGGGAATGGATTACTTCCGCCCACTCCAGGAATACCTGAAATTTATGGCTAAAGAAGGCACAATCTCCCTCGAAGACCTTGATCTAGTGTTGTTCACCGACGATCCCGCCGAAGCCACCGCGCATATCGGTCACTATATTTCTAAAAACTTTTTGATCAAAAAACGCCGAAGCGTCCATCCGAATTGGTGGCTTTTTGAAAAAGCTTAGGGCCTGAACTTAGGAGGCAACTCGAACTTAGGAGGCAACTTGAAGTTGCCTCCTAAGTTTGAGTTGCCTCCTAAGTTGGCCCCTACCCTACATCTCAAACACAATCTCCCCATCGTCCATCGACCACATTTTAACAGTCGGAAATCGGAACATGATGTTCGCAAAAAGAATGTGAAAATCCTCGGCATTGATGTTGGGAGCATCCTCTGGATTTCGGTAAAGGCTCATGAGTCGATGAAATATGGATTCCTGAATACCAGTGTCATAAGCCAAACCCTTGGTGCGCAGTTCCAAGGGCGACTCCTGCAAGGTGGTGATGTAGAGTTCGAGCAGGCGCGAGAGGTAAAATTTGTCCTGAATTTGGTGGGGGCGAAGGCGTTTCATACCATTTGATCTTCAAAGATTAAAGATTCATCGAGAAGCAATGGCAATGGTTGCGCAACTCAATCTTGTGCCCGCCACGTTCAGCATTGCTTGCCCGCACAGCTCCAGCGTGGCACCTGTTGTCAGCACATCATCTACCAGCAGCAAGTGCTTCCCCTCGATGCTTTGGGGCTTTTCCACAGCAAACACCTCGCCCACATTCTGAAACCGCTCCATTCGCTTTTTCTTTGTTTGTGTTTCTGTATAAGCTCGCCGCACGAGCACCTTGCCAAGCATGGGTACATCCATAGATTCCGAGAGGCCCTGGGCAAACACCGTGCTTTGATTGTACCCTCGTAATCGCTCTTTTCGTGGATGCAACGGCACCGGGACGATCCCCTCCACTGTCTTGAAAAGATCTGATTCCCTAAGTTTTCGCCCAAATTCCCGCCCGATCATCAACCCAATTTCGGGCTTGTTTTTGTACTTCAAATGATGGATCGCCATTCGGATGGGGCTGTTTCGCGTAAAATAATAGGCCGCAGCACCATTTTCGAGTTTTATCCGACCCCAAAGGCGTTCAATAAATTCGTTTTCCTGTACGAGGTGCATATCTGATGGCGCCAGTCTGGCCCTACATCGGATACAGAAACAGGTGGCGGAGCTGGGTAAGTCGCCACCGCAGGCCACGCACAGTTCTGGATAGAGCAAATGGGTAAAACCAGCCCATAGTTGGCGGAGGGAAGGAAAGGTTTTCATTGGATTCAGGTATTTTTTTTTACAAATTTCAATTCTACAAAAGCGGCAAAACGCCTCCAAAATTAAGTGTTTGTTTTCAAAATTACAAGCATTAAAAGGCCGATTGATACCCAAAATAGATTTCGCGCAAAAAAAATGCTGCACATCCAAAAAAAACAATTGCAACTTCTTTGACAAAAGCGGAATACCGGATTACCTTTGCGTCCCATTTTTAAAGACCGAAAGGAAAGAAAGAAATTTTTCAAGCCGAAGGGCTTTGAATACGAGTTCATTGACGTACTGACAGTGGAAGGAAAAGAGAGGGTGGATGGTGGATATTTTGCAGGTAAAGGAGAGAAGGGTTGGATAAAGCGCTGAGGAACAAAGTTACCCGTTC
>JACMMM010000458.1 GCA_014379065.1 Saprospiraceae bacterium | reverse complement strand
TCATAACGGGCGCGTTCATCAAGGTCAAGGGAGTCGGTCAGGAAAGCAGGGTCAAAATCGAAGCGACGGGCAAACTCATCGAGTTCATCGGGCGCAAAGGGAGGGGCCAGGTGTACCCAGCAGCCAGGATCTGGCTCGGTCAGCTCGACCAAGCGGCGTTTTTCTCGTGTATAATAACGGGTCACTGTCCATGGGTGGGTTTTTGTAAGCTTTAGATGCTGCCAAAAATTGCGGCACAAACTTACGCCGAGCTTTTGAGGGCGCGGCGCAAAAACGGTTTTTGCATGAAAAAATTTCTTGTTCAAAAAATTATATTTGGAACAGAGAAGGCTTTTGACGGATTTTCGAAATAAAAATTATGAGAAGTGTTTGAAGTGTTTTCAGAGGTTTTTCAAAAACACATTTTAACAATCAAATTTTTTTAGCAAATGCGAAAATGGCCAAAAGAATTTCTCTATCATTGCGCGACTTTTTTACAGTAGAATGTAGAAGAAACTGCTACCAAACCGATTATCAAGAGTTCTATGGAGCGCCCGCCCGATCAGAGGCGAACACTATGTCAAAATGCTCTGCCACCATGCGAACACTTCCTTCTTTCGTTCAGCATCTTGTCCGATTGCATGCTCCCATTAAAATCCTGTCTCTGACCGTGTGCCAAACAATCTTGACTTGCTCCCTCCGGGACAGGCGTCAAGTTGTGACAAGAATCTGTCGCCCCGCTTTACAAACATTATGCGGTGTGGAATGCAGCGTTTTTGCCTCTGCTTGAATCTGGTATGCCAGATTTTGGATGTCCCTTTTTTAGAGCAATTTTCTTTGACCATATACAATTATCACGCAATCAAAACTTGTTAGCATATGAGAATCTTTACATCCCGTTCCGTTTCTTGCTGTTTTTTGGTCGCGGCGGTTTGCCTTCCGCTTTCAGCTCAGCAATCTCCTCCAGCCTTTGATGCGCTTCTAAGACGCCATGTAATGACGGCTGAATCAGCCCAGCAAATTGTCGCGTTTAACAACCTTGTTCCAGGCGAGACTTACGGCTTGCTCGTGCCTGGGGGAGAAGCCTGCCTCGCGCAGTGTAAGCCTGACATTTCAGTGCTAACACCTAACACGCAGGTGCTCAGCTACAACCCGGTCATCCACCTTCTAAAGTTTGTGGCTTCGGCTACGAAAATGGAATTCCAACTAGACTATCCTTGTGTTTGGGATGCATCAAACCCTCCCGTGCATTATATCAGCATAATTCGCGTGGGTGAAAAGAAAAAAACCATAGCAGGAATATCCGAGGCGGTGCTTGAAGTGAGCGGTGGAGGTGCTGAAGACCTTGTCAAAGAAGTGTTCATCGGGGGTAACTGCTTTGACGTAGAGGGCGTGACTTTTTCCGGCCAGGGCTCACAGATCGGTGAATTCACCAATGGTCTCACCAATGTGGGCTTTAATTCAGGGGTCATCATGGCCACAGGTGACATCAATGTAGCACCCGGCCCCAATGACTCGGACGGCGCAAGCGGGGGCTTCGGCATCGGCACGCCCGATGGTGACTTGCAAAACCTGACAAATGGTGCATTGTTCGATATGGCAGCTATCGAATTTGACTTCACGCCTACCCAAAGCCCGTTGACGTTTGAGTATGTATTTGCCTCGGAAGAATATTGCGAGTATGTGAACACACAGTTCAATGACGTATTTGGCTTCTTCATTTCAGGCCCTGGCATCAGTGGCACCCAAAATTTGGCGGTGATCCCGATGACCAATACCCCGATCACGATCAATACTATCAATCACATTGCAAACTCGGGCTATTACGTCCACAATACCCCTCCTTCTGGCAATAACTGCGGCAATATCCCGCCACAGAATGGCCCGTCGGCACAAGAACTACAATATGATGGGTATACCCGAAAAATGGTAGCGGTGGCATCAGTAATTCCATGCTCTACCTACCATATCAAACTCAAAATCGCTGACGTGGGCGATGGTGTTTGGGACTCGGCGGTGTTCCTAAAAGGCGGCTCATTTGATGGCGGCGGCAATGCTTCTATTGACTGGCTTGTAAACGGCGTACCTGATGTGGACGAGGTGGTAGAAGGCTGTGGCCTTGTGCAATTGCTCCTTGACCGGGTTGGGTCCAACCCTTCGATCCCGCTCACGGTTTCGTTCACCATTACAGGAACGGCGACTCAAGGCGCGGACTATGGCCCTATTTCCGCTTCTTATGTGATTCCTGCCGGAGTTGATCAGGTTACGATCCCGGTCAACATTGTCAACGACCTCATCCCTGAAGGAGCCGAAACAGTTATTTTGACCTTGAACAACCCTTGCTCCTGCCTTCATCCTCAGGAAATCCTGACGATTTTGGACTACACCCCTATGATTTCTGTTGCCGACACGGTAACCATTTGCGGCCCAGGCGTGGCCACTGTGGGCGTAGTCGTGGAAGAGGGGGTAGAACCTTATACCTACCAGTGGAATACGGGCGGAAACGACCCCACCATTACTCCCTTTGTAGGTTCGCCAACCACCTATACGGTGACGATAACAGATGCTTGCGGAAAAACAAGCACTGCTAAAGCCCGGGTGAACATCAATCAGCCTCCTTTGGCTCAGCTCTTGGGCCCAGGCCCGCAAATTTGCCCAGGTCAAACGGCTACCTTGATCGTCAATTTTACAGGGACAGGTCCATTTGACCTCACTTATAGCTTTAACAACAACCCAGAGCCCCCTATCACAGGCATCACCGATGACCCTTATTCGTTGGTGGTTGACCAGCCTGGACAATATTCCATTACGGGCGTAATAGATGCTTTCGGGTGTCCGGGCACCGGCGCGGGCACTGTCATTGTGACGCCATCCAACCTCGACTTGACGGGTGTTGCCTCCAACGTACCGTGTGCAGGAGCTCCAACAGGATCTATCAACACTTCGGTAGCTGGCGGACAAGGCCCATATAATTACGTTTGGCAAGGCCCTGCACCTGTTGGGAATTTTGCTGACCCCACGGGCCTCCCACCAGGGACTTACCTTGTAACGGTGACCGATGGCTTTGGCTGCACGGACAATCAGGCTTTTACTGTCACCTCTCCACCAGCCCTTGCGCCGAGTATTGTAAATGTGCAAGGCGTAAATTGCTTTAACCCAACGGGTGGCAATATCAATCTAAATGTGACGGGCGGGACACCTAACTACGGCTATCTTTGGAGTAATGCTGCCACCGTTCAGGACCCACAAAACCTAGCGGGAGGCACCTACTCCGTGACCATTACTGACGGCAACAGCTGCACCAAGACAGCAACAGCTGTGGTGCCCAGTGATTTTGCGGCACCAACCGCCGTCACCTCTCCACCCAACAGCATCACCTGCAGCTTGCCCAACGTGACGCTCGACGGGACAGGTTCCAGCAGCGGCGGCAATTTCTCTTACAATTGGGTCGCCAGCCCTGGCAACATTCTCAGCGGCAACAACACCCTCAATCCTGTTGTAAATCAAGCAGGCACTTATATCCTAACGGTACAAAACATCACCAATGGATGCACGACTACAGCCAGTTCTACGGTGGCCGCCAACAACACGCCCCCAACAGCAACTGCAGGTCCAGATGCCACCATTACCTGCGCAGCCACCAATGTGACGCTTAACGGTTTTGGATCAAGCTCGGGCGGCAATTTTACCTACCTCTGGACGGCCTCGCCCGGTAATATCCTGGGCGGGCAAACCACGCTTAACCCAATTGTTTCAGCCATAGGCACTTACACGCTGTTGGTCACGAACACTCAAAACGGCTGTACCTCTACCGATGCGGCATTGGTCAATGACAACCTCACGCCGCCCAATGCTTCTGTGGCCGCTCCGGGCCTTATTACTTGCACCGTTAGCCTGGTTACGCTCAATGGATCGGCTTCGACCCCTGCGGGCATCGGTTATCAATGGACGACTTCCGACGGCTTTATTGTTTCAGGGCAAAACACCCCTACTCCCGTAGTAAGCGAGGCAGGGCTATACACCCTTACTGTGATGAACCCGAGCAATGGTTGTACCAGCAGCCAAACCGTGACGGTCAATCAGAATTTCTCAGCGCCCATTGCTTTAGCTACTGTGAGCAACACCATTACCTGCATCGCACTTCAAGCTACCGTAAGTGCTCAGGGCTCGCAAATGGTGCCTACTGATACCTTTGTCTGGTCTACCAGCGATGGCAATTTTGTCTCCGGCACCAACACTTTAACGCCCCTCGTCAATCAGCCCGGCACCTACTCTATTGTCATTACCAACCCGACGAGTATGTGTACCTCGCAGGCATCCATCATGGTTGTGGCCGACAACTTGCCACCTGCCGCCAATGCGGGTCTACCCTCTACGCTTACTTGCGCGACCATTTCGGTAACGATCGGCGACCCACTTGCGCCCATTGACCCGAATTTGACGTACACCTGGACGGCTTCGCCGGGAAATATCTCTTCCGGCGGAAACACGCCGATGCCGACCGTCAACCAGCCAGGCACCTATAATTTGGTCGTTTCCAACGGCCTAAATGGGTGCAGCAACACGGCCTCGGTGGTTATTCCCCAAAATATCATCCCACCCACTGCACTCGTAGCCCCAGGCGGCGAGATCAATTGCACCACGCCAACTATACAACTAAACGGTGCAGGCTCCAGCACTGGACCGACCTATTCTTACCAATGGACTTCGAGCACGGGCGGTAGCATTGGAGCAGGCGACAACACCTTGACCCCAACGGTCATTGCCGCTGGCACTTATACGCTGGTTGTGACAAATGCTGCAAACGGCTGCACCAATTCGACCTCTACTTCTGTGACGATCAATGCCAACGTGCCAACGGCCATTGCAGCACCGCAAGGAATTCTTACCTGTGCAGCCACAACTATTCCGGTAAACTCAACGGGATCTACCACTGGGCCGACCATTATTTATCAATGGGGAACCATCAATGGCAATATCGTAGGTGGCAACGGAACGTCCCAAATCATGGTGGGTGAACCAGGACAATACACGCTCATTGTGACCAACACGGCGAATAACTGCACGGCCACCACCAGCATTGATGTTCAACAAGACACTGTTCCCCCAGTAGCGGATGCAGGCCCAGGGAATATACTCAATTGCACTGTTCCATCCATGACCTTGACCGGCGACAGCAGCAGCGTGGGCATACAATACGGGTATACGTGGACTGCCATTTCGGGCGGCAATTTTATTTCTCCCACCAATATTCTGAATCCACAGGTGAACGAAGCCGGCGTGTACCAACTTTTGGTCACCAATGTAACAAACGGCTGTACCTCCGTGGATCAGGTGGAAATTGTTGCCGATGCCAACGATCCTATAGTAGCGCTTTCCCAGCCTGCACAACTAAACTGCCTCGTCATTCAAACAACCATCAACTCGACGGGCTCTTCCACTGGCAGCAACTTTAACTATCAATGGACCGGCCCCGGCCTACAGTCCAGCCCAACGGATGTAAATGCCATGATCAATCTGCCCGGCAACTACACGCTTGTGATCACGAACACGGATAATGGCTGCACAACGGAAGAGACAGTGCCTGTATCACAAAACATCCAAGCACCGACAGCCGATGCCGGCCCAGATGTATTGCTCAATTGTTATACCCCGCAAATGCAAATTGGCGGAACGAACAACTCCTCAGGCCCGAACTTTACATACACTTGGATTGACCCAGGAGGCATTGTTTCCGGTGGTAACACCCTGACACCCGTGGTAGCTGGCGGTGGCACCTACATTATTATCGTAACAAACACCACCAATGGCTGTACGACGACCGATCCTATGGACGTGACCACCGATTTTCAGTCGCCACAAGCAAACGGCGGCCCAACGTTCCAGCTCACTTGCACTCAAACGACCTATACTTTGCAGGCAGTGGCCCCTGTAGGGCCAAACTTTACCTACGAGTGGACAACCAATGGCGGCAGCTTTGTCTCGGCTACGAACATTTTGAACCCAATCGTGAATGGCGCAGGTGAATACTATCTTTTGGTTACAAACACCACCAATGGTTGTACCTCCTCTCCTACTGTGCAAATAACACAAGCGGCGGACGTCCCACTCGCCGTAACAAACAGCGCACCCGACCTTACTTGTGCCGTCACCCAGCTGACGCTTGATGGTGCGGGCAGCAATAACGGCATTGGCTATAATGTTACCTGGGCAACCAGTGGTGGCGGCAACATTGTAAACGGTGCCAACACGCTCAACCCAGTTATTGACGCACCTGGCGTTTACACGATCACGGTACAAAACCTGGTAAATTTCTGCACGGCAAACAGCAGCGTCACGGTATTGGAAGACCTTGCCCCGCCGCAGGTTGATGCCGGCCCACAACAGACTTTGACTTGCTCGGTTTTGACACTCAACCTCCAGGGCACCAACACTTCACCGGGGCAATTCACCTACAATTGGTACACACCCGATGGGACAATCGTTAGCGGCGGCACTACACTGACTCCCACCATTAATGCCACCGGCTACTATGAACTGGAAGCCACAAGCCTACAAAACGGTTGTTCGAGCGTGGTAAGCGTGGATGTGATCGCCGATCAGGTTGATCCAGTTTCAGCCATTGCGCAGCCCGATCTTTTGACCTGCGTGGTAGATGAGATCACGCTCGATGCAGACAGTAGCAGCACTGGCGACATGGATTATGTATGGAGCACTGTTGGCGGTAATATCATAGATCAAACTGACCCCTTGGCGGTGGTAGTCAATGAGCCCGGCCCCTACACACTATTTATCACGAATAATGTGAACGGTTGCACCAGTTCCGTAACCGTGACAGTGCCGCAAGACATTCAAAACCCGACGGCTGTTGCTGGAACCAATGGTTTGCTTACTTGCGCCATTACTACTTTGACTCTGAACGGCACGGGCTCAAGTGCGAACGGTAATTTCTTCTATCAATGGACTACGCCGAATGGTAATATTCTGGTTGGAGCGAATAGTCTGAACCCCATCATCACGGCTGGCGGTTCTTATGACCTTCAGGTGGTGAACAACGACAACGGTTGCACGGCTACCGATCAGGTGTTGGTAAACATGGACACACAAGCCCCTTTAGTCGCTATAGCTTCGCCCGGGGTGATCGGTTGTACGCAGGCGACTGTTTTGCTCAATGGTAACGGCTCAGCATCAGGCCCGAACATTGTGTATGAATGGACGACCGTGAGCGGCAATATTGTGAGCGCAACCAATACCAATTCTGCTACGGTCAATAGCGCTGGCCAATACACGCTAAACGTTTTGAACAACAGCAATGGATGCTCTGCCTCACAAACGGTACAAGTAAGCGACAACACCGTGCTGCCGCTTGCAGAAGCAGGCCCGCCCTTTACACTGACTTGCGCTGTAAATCAAACAACACTGCAAGGTTCTGGCTCAAACGGTTCGATTTACTCGTATGCTTGGACAACTCAGGGCGGACATATCGTCTCCGGTGCAAACTCGCCAAACCCTGTTGTAGACCAATCTGGCACTTATGCGCTCCTTGTGACAAACACGACCACCGGTTGCACACAGACGGATAATGTTCAAATTTCTGTCGAAACAAATGTGCCAACCGACTTCGATTATGCATTGGTGAAACCGAGCTGTAAAGACAATGATGGCTTGATCACGTTCGGCCCCGTACAAGGCGGTTTTGGCCCTTACACCTATTCGATTAATGGTGGTCAGAACTTTGCAGCGTCCATTGATTTTGCCAGCATCGCGCCAGGCACTTACGACCTGTTTATACAGGACGCAAACGGTTGCACATTCCAGCAGCCGCTCACTGTACCAAAGGCTCCTGATCCGATTATCACGACTGATCCGCAGTTCTCCATCGAATTAGGCGACGAACAGGATCTAAAGGCAGTGCTTGCTCCCGGATACCCGATTTCTTTGATCGAAAGCATCGTTTGGACCCCACTCGACGGATTGACTTTTGATGGCACCAGTGTCACCGATCTGTTGAATCCAACGGCCAAGCCGCTCCATTCGACAGAGTACACAGTCACCATAATTAGTACAGATGGTTGCCAATCCACCGACCGAGTACTGATACGGGTAGACAACCGTCCGCACATCTATATCCCCAACGCGTTCTCTCCTTGGCTTGAAGATGGCGACAACGATATCTTCCTCATCTTTGCCGATGGCGCCCAGATTGACAAGGTGGACAAGTTCCAAATCTTTGACCGTTGGGGCGATATGGTGTTTACAGACAAGGACTTCCAGCCCAACGACCCAGCCCACGGTTGGAACGGAAGACATAAGGATAAATTGATGACCCCAGCCGTGTTCGTTTATTATGCCGAAATTCGGCTGATCGACGGGCGGGTGCTGCTCTTCAAAGGCGACGTGACGCTGGTGAGATAAGCCAATGGTTAATTGGAGGTTTGACTTTGAGTCGAACCTCCAATATTGCTAGAGAAATAAAGGCCGCAACTCTGAGTAATCGGAGTTGCGGCCTTTTTTCGGGGCATAGAGATTTCCAATAAAAAATGATGCTGTTGAACATTTATGGAGCGGATCTTTTCCCGTAGGGAATCCCTGTTTATAGATCAATCGTGTAAAATTTTTCAAAACCCCGTATGGGGTTTCCCGGCAGTGCGAAAGGAAACACCTTACGGGGTTTTGAAAAATTTTACACGATTGATCTATAAACAGGGATTCCCTACGGGAAACAGCGTACTGCGATGGCTGTAGGTGGTAGATTTTTTGCGAGAAAACCCTGCTATGGGAACTGAAGCCACGCTTTTCTAAAATATTTGTTAAAATTACTCTCTTTTGGCACCTTTTGCCTCACTCGTGACATAAAGCGGTATTCACACTCCTTTCATAACTTAACTTCTGAATACCATGAAATTCAATTTGAAAAATTCCACCCCAAAACCCTCCATTCTCGCCCTTTTCAGTTTTTTTATCCTCTCTTTGGCGTTCACCGCCTGCACAAAAGACCCAATCATCCCAATTGGCACCAACCCGCCCGTCGAACTGGAAAAGAAGATCCTCGATTTTTACATCCCGTTCAAAAACATCGTGATCAATGAGGAAAAGCGGCAGATCATCAATTACGAAACCAAGGACTTTAACGATTATAAAAACCTGACGCCTGACATTGAGGTCTCTAATGGCGTAACTATTTCACCCGCCTCGGGCGTTACCGTTGACGCAACGAAGCCCGTCACCTATACCCTCACCGCAACAGACGGATCCAAAGCCACTTATGCTTTGATTATTTGCAACGTAGAATGGGAGTATGATGAGGTAAGATCTGGAGGAGCTTCCACCACCAGATTAGCGTTTCTTGATGAGCCTTGGACGGCTGTATCTCATAACGGTGTACTGACCCTCCACTTTGGTTGGGACGATGAAAGCTCCATTGACATTTACCTCAAAATCCCTATTTCGTCGGCATTGGTGAGTCAGTTTCCCGTTGGGAATTACACACCCGCCAATGTGCCTGCCGGAAAAGCGGGCGCCACGTTTGTTTACCGGGAAAACGGTATCGTAAAAACCTTTGCCAGTCCGTTGTCGGGTAACCTGACCATTACTCAGTACGATGCCGCAAAAAGTACTATCAGCGGCAGCTTTGCCCAAATCAAATATTCCGGTATTGGCACCGAGACACAGGGGAATACCTATTTGTCGGGCACTTTTGAGAATTTGCCCTTGGAAATCAAGTAAAATTGATTTTGGGACGAGGCGTTACCCGCCCGCCCATATTTTCCACCAAGGCCTGCTCGCCGGCACTTCCAACGCCGAAACATCGCCCATGACCACAAAATTGGCCCAGAAAAAAGGCGCCGCGCTTTCTGAAGGGATTTGTTTCAGATATTCGAGTTGGGCTTTTTGCAGGGCGATGTCTTTGGGGACGAGGGCCTTCAAATTTTTATAGAAGGCGATCATTATCTTTTTTGAGGCCTCATCGTGGGCCTGCCACAAATTGACTACGGTGGAAGGACAGCCCGACAAGGCGAAGGCGCGACCGAGGTTCATCGTGCCTTCGCCTTGTTGGAAAGTACCCAAACCGCTGTAACAAGCACTCACCACGGCCAATTCGGCGTTCAAATCAAGGGCAGCCAATTCATTGGAAGACAAGAAGTTGTCGTCGAAAGGCTTGATTTTGCTAAACATCAGGTAAAAACCGCTCAGGTCGTCAGGCGGAGATTCGACGGTATGTAGCGCAAAATGGAGTATGCCGCAAGTGTTGCTTTCTTGCAGAAATTTGGCTTTGCTTGCTTTGTCATTCAACCATTTGTTGCCACCCGTTATTTGCGCAATGGAATCCACCTCGTCGTCAGCATTTTCCAGCACACCCGGGCCACCCCGGGCTGCCCAAGCAAGCATAGTAGATGAGTTGTTGTACAGATCCTGTTGGTTTAAGGAAGACAGCGTGTAAGGATCTCGGTAATCGGCCCCAAATCCGCCAAAACCGTATTTGGCTTGTTTGACTTGCTCCATGTCTTGCAAAAGGGCCGAAGAATACAGATAACTGACCGCATAACGTTGCAGCAAAATCGGCAAATCTGTGTCGCACCAACCTCCTTCGTGTGGCTGGGTCAAGAGCGCAGAAAAAGGGATCCGGCCCAAAACTGCATCCGGGACGATTAGAAGGCGCTTGACGTTTTGAACGCCCTCTAATGGCTTGGACAACAACAAATCGTATAGGGAAAATGCCTGTTGGAGGTAAGCCTTTTCGGCAAAGGACATAGAATCCCGAACCCAATTTTGATCGCTGACAGCACGCAGCAACAAAGCTGCCTTTTCTTCTAAATTGGGAGAGATAGCCGCCTCAAAAAACCTGAAATCAGTTTTTGAAACAGCAAAACTGTAGCATCGGTCCGCGCCGACAAAATACTCGATCATTAGGGCATCCGAGGATAGTTTTTGCTGGATTTCAGGGATGCTCAGGTCTACCGGAAGCAGAGGTGGAGGCAGTTTTTGGCTTGCCCATTTTTGCATTTTAGTCCATTTTCTTTTTGCATAAAACCGTTTGGCGCTCAGGCTGTCCGAAACAAGGCTGTCTTTTTCTGTGCCCAATTGTCGGTCTATTAAAGCCAATTCCCTTTGTAAACGATCCATCTTTTGAATAGAATCCTTCGGCAAATGAGCGCTGAACAAAGCCGCTCTTTCCTGTAGGGCATTGCGCAAAATACCCGCTTTGGAGCGTTGAGACAGGTAGAATGCGCGTTGCGCGTAAGCCTCGTTTTGCGTAAAATTTGCCAAACGGGTGGCTATTTGCACCGCCTTTTCAAAAAAACGGACAAATCCGTATTGATCCAGATTGAGTTTGGACGCATCCTCTCCATAAAGGCTTTTCATTTTTACAAAGGCGAGCGTGGCCAATTCGGCGCATTCCAACGCGTTTTTGAGCAATGTGCTGTCTTTTGGAGTGTTTTGGTCAAAAGCTTGTTCCCATGCAATGGCTTTGTTGAGCAGGGCTTCCATGACCCAGATTTCGTTGGGCAATTGCTCAGGCTTGGGATTGCTGCAAATGTCCTTGCTTTCAAAATTGGGGATAAAACCGTTTAGTGCGCTTTGGTAGGAAGCTAAAGCGAGACTGGGTTTACGGATGGCGGTATAAGCATCGCCAAGAAAAATTTTGGTTTTTCCGAAGTCATAATGCGCCGTGTCTTGAGATGACGTCCAGGTTGCCAATGCTTGCCGATAATGGGAAATGGCTTTTTGAGGTGCTCCCTTGGCTGCTTCAATCTGCCCGAGCCATTGAGACGCTTCGGCGATATCACCGTCTTCTTCTTTTGTCTTTTTCAGGTACCGAATCGCGTAAGATTGGGCTTTTTCATAGGCTTTTAAATTGAAGTGAGCCTTGGTCATGCCCTCAAAATAATCCGCATCTTTTTCGCCCGACAGGGCGGCCGAGTGTTCAAAACATTCGATGGCTTTTTCGCTTTGGAGCTGTGCGTTGAAATTGCGCCCGAGGTTGTAATAATTGATTGCCAGTCGATTGCTATCCCTTTTCGAAGCATTCAGGCGAATGGCGGCCCGCAGATAGTGTTCAGCAGCTTCGTAATCGCCGAGGCGGATGAGGCAGGGGGCGAGGTTGTTGTAAACAGCGGGCAATTTTTGGGTTCGACCCGAGGCTTCCAACAAATCGGCGGCCTTTTCAAGATATGGTCTAGCGGCTTCAAAATTACCTTGTTCAAAGTGAAACCAACCTAAGAGCGAATTATAATAGCCTGATATACTGTCTGATTGTGACTCAGCCTGAAATGTAAAAATGCTGCAAACGTCAATGGCTATTTCATTATGTTCCAAATTCCAGGCATTCATGCAATGCCTGAAATGGCACCTGTATAGCAAATAACGATCCTTGCATTCCTTTAAATCGTTCAGCGCAAGCAGGTTGATGCTGTCAGACGCATGGATGTTTTGGGCTTTTGCGAATGAATCTGCCAAGGCGATGTATGCTTTTATGGGACGTTCAGCCGCTGCCGAAAGTTGACAAGCGCTGGGCTTGGGTGTGGATGGCATTAGTCCACACCCAAGTCCAGCAAACAACAACCCTATAAAGATCCAATGGAGATTCATCGCCGCTTACATTTTAATTATTTTGCTGGTTTGGTGCAAATCGCCGTCTTGTAAGCGCACAAAATATATCCCTTTTGACCAGTCGCCAGTATTTACGGTGATGTTTTGTTGGTGCTCTTCGCCATCACCGGATTGGCGGAATACTTGCCGGCCTTGGGTATCGAAAATCTGTATCTCCCAAAGGCTGGCAACCGTAAACGCAATCGATACTTCGCTATTAAATGGGTTGGGCTGCGGAATAAATTGACCGCCATCGGTAACTGTTTTTATGAGCGGAGCAGGCGGGCAAGAGATCGGGCAGCTCGTTTCATCGGTGATGGTCTTGGCAACGGTGGTCTCAACAGGGGGCTGGTTATCAAAAACAATGCTTGCCTGGTTCAGTATGGAAGTATTATGTGGTAAGCAAGTTATGGTGTTGATGGAAAAAGTCAGGAATCCGACGGTTTCCTCATAAGTATAAAGGTGGGGGATCGTTTGATTGAGCCCGGGCAGTAAGATAGAAGGAAAATGAAACGTGACAGAAGGGTAATTGGGCAGTAACACACACGGGGCACTGCTGTTTGTCAAAGTAACCGTATTAGGCATAAGCTTGAATTCAAAAGTATCGTGAACGAGAATATCATTTGCGAAAAAGTCTCCATCGTTATGGAATGAAATTTTGTAGTTGAGATCGTGGGGTATCAGGTTTTTTGCACAAACCCAGTCTTTGTCCACCGTTTTGTTGTTGGGATCATGCGGGTATTTGGTAGTTTCTATAGATGACTCGCAAGAAGTATTGAAAGAACAGCCCAAGCCTGTGGCTGTTAACTTAGTATGCAAATTAGCGCCTATGCTGACGGACGACTGCACTTGTTTTCTTATATAAATGTGTCGAATCTCGTTATAGTCAAGATTGGCATAATCGGCTTCCAACATGGCAGTAAAAGTAGAATCGTCCGATGCTTTCAAGCTCGCATTGCTGATCCATGAATTGTATATGATGAGGTCTGTGCTTCCAGTGCTAAAAGCTTGTTCGTTGGCATTAAAGTAATACTTGATTTTTCCACTCACCGACGAGGTGGAGCATTTGTTTGAGATGGAGAGAATCGTATAATATTCACCTGAAGGGCTGGGAGACCAACTGGTTCCAATTTTCAGCGGGGTGTTCATTTCGACCTCTGGATTGGCAAAGGAAGAGGATCCTGATCCGGTCGTAACCGTAGTCGTTCTGGCCGTTGGAGGGTCGGATTTGTATTTTTTGACAAAGTATGCCTTGCTGGTATAACTGCTTGAAGCCGCAGGGTAATTGTGTTGCCGCGTGATTGAATTGCCTTGCCCCAGCCTGAAACGTCCATCACCCAGCAAGATAAACGCAACAGTACCGTCGTCAGCGTCATCGGTTTGTATCTCAGCCAGAGTGGTAGAAGTGGTGCCATTTTGGTAAAATTGTGGATTGTATTGAGCATAAGCCGTAAAAGGGGAGATCAGCCCCAAAACGAAAAAAACAGTCAGGCAGGTTGGTGTGTGCTTCATGTCATTTATAGTTGTGATGAAATGCGATTTGAAAGCATAATCCGAGAAGCGGTGAAAGGTGACACGGTAAAGGAAAATAAATTTGTTACTGGTTAGGCATATTTCTTTTTGCCACTAATTGCACTAATTTTCACGAAAAAAGTATAACAAAGCAAAGTTATTTCGTGAAAATTAGTGCAATTAGTGGCAAAAGAAAAACCCCAGCCGCTTGATCGAGCGACCGGGGATATAAAATCGCAAAATGACTGAGCCTTAGTTTTGGATCACCAATTTTTGGGCAGCGCAACGGCTTCCATCAAAAACAGAGATCAGATAAATGCCATTGGGCAGGTTCAATGTATTCGAAAAATCAAGTTCAACCACCAATTTACCGCGTGAATCTGCAACGTCCAGCGTTTGACGACCGATGAGGCGGCCAAACATATCGCTTACCACGAACTCCGCCTGGCTTCCGCCCAACCATTCAACTTCTGCCGTGACCGGCCCGCTCGCTACTGGATTCGGGAACAAACGCAAACCAAGTTTTGGTGTTTCGCCCATTTCGGACGGTGGCTGTGCTTTTGGTGAACGGGAGAAGTTTTCGCAGCAGATAAACATAGGCGTGTTGATGGTCTGATAGTTGGAAGGCATAGAGCAGGCTACCAATCCATTACCAGAGGGCGAATTAACAGCATCGTACTTAAAGATGGCCAAGCCTGAGGGCCCCGTCGTTACAAGGTCGCCATCCTTTGAATAAGCGGCTTCCATCATTCCACCAAAGACTGCAGGAGGATAAGTATAAAAAGGGTTGTTGCAGTTGACAAACAAATCAAATTCGGATTCAAACAAACCCTTTCTGTTCAGGTCCAGGTTGTCGAGATAAAGTTGATCGTCTCCAATTTCCCGATTGAGCATAAATCTCGTATTGAGTGTATTGTCTGAAAGCCTTTCGCAGGAACGGAACAGATTTGAGCTGGCATCGTTTCGCATAAATCGGTGCGGGCGGTTGTTTTTATACGTCAGGTCAGGAACGTTCAGCAAAGACCAAGAGCCCGGGATGCCAATAATAACGTCGTAAGGAGTGGCTGTGGACGTGTATTTGTAAGACCCCTCTGACTCAATATCCATTTGGGCAGGGCCGGGCGTATAATCAAGCGCAGAAGAGACCGGGAGAAAGCCCCAGTGCAAACCATCTGAGCAGAGGGAGAAAGTTACATTTCCATTTGCCAGCCAGGGAATCCCGGCGCTTGCCCTGAAGTTATAGCATCCGCCGCTCGTCATGCCTTTTATATCCAGCAGATAATAGTTGGTGGAAACGTCATTTATCTTGCCCCAGTTTTTATCGATAACACCACCGGCACGGACACACAAGGGGTTGTTGAAATTGCTCATGCTCTCAGCTTTTGTGAAACTTATCACTGGGACGGATACGACATTGACAAACCAAAAACCAAATTGTAGTTTAATTTTACTAATATTCAGGTTCACGTTGAATACGTTTCCACTGCCTTGTGGATTGGTTTGCATGTGAACTGCCATATCGAACACGGAGAGTTTTATCCCCAGTACTCGCAAGAAAATACTCCCATTAAAATTCAGCAAGTCATCATTGGCCACACGAAGTGCGCCGTCAAATTCGCGTGTCTGGTTAAGGTCGGCCATGGAGCCATTGGAGAGTGCCACCAGTTTGCAATGCTGCGGATAATTGCCCATGCTTTGCAGGTCGGCCACAAAATTTATACGCTCCTGATGTTCACTGTATTCGTTGGTGGGCGTTTTTGTATCCACATGGTGCATAAGCAGTTGTTTGGCTGCAGTGCCATGTAAAAACAAGTTGAAGGCCTCGGCAATCTTCTTTTTGACAACCGAGTTTCCCGGAATGAGACCGAAGCCAAATTTATAGAGGTGTTGCACGGCCATTGGGAGGTTTGCACCTTGATTGGGGGCATCGTCGGTGATAAACAACCGACAATTGTGGCCTGTTTCCGGGTCGCATTCCGTTTGATGTCCCGTTGACTCCATTTGGGTCAGGGCATAGCGCGATACTATAGCGCCCATGCAATGCCCGAGAATGACGAATTGATGTTTGTTTGCGCCTGTTCTTTTCAAATGGCATTTCAGATATTCAATCAATCCGATCAAGTTGCTAGCATTCGTCCGCAAATCCTGCCGACTGTTTCCCCAGTCCACCATGACAAAATCGTAGCCCCAGTTGGCCAATTGGGCAATTTTTGGGTCTTTGATCATGTCTGAGTAATTTTCTTCCGAGGTGGTATTCCAGCGGGGTACCAGATCGAGCATGTCCCAACCTTCTACAAAGATGACCACCTTGTGCAACGAGTCTCCCGAGGGCTCGACGGGACAGTTTCTGTAGACGCTTGCCTTAAGCCCTGGCACTGAAGTGATGACGAAGGAAGGCTGAGGCGTCATGGCATCTTTACCGACCGAAAAATTGGAATGCGACAATTTGACCAATCCGGAGCCATCATCGAAAATGCCCACAGAAATGAGTTTGTCGCCATCTGATGCATAGACAATTGGAAAATCGCTTATAATAGAAGGATTTATGAGCCTCCAACCCACGCCATCTCCAAAATCAACTTTCACTTGAAAAGGAGAACCGTAATAGGGGAGATTGATATAATCGCGGAACATGAACGATGGGTCAATGCGGAAAACAACATCCCGGAATGACGAAGAAGCGACTAAAGGAGCGGCAGAAAACACATTGTCGCTATAATATGGAAAGCTCGGCCTGCCAGACTTGTCCGCGATGGAGTCTTGAGCAGGGAAAAAGTCAAAATATAAAGGCGTACTGAAAGCGTTGGGTTTGAACCTGTAATAATCCAGGTCCACAATACCAATTGGAATAGCTGGGTCAGAAGTCATGTATACCCGGTCAAAAACGGAAGAAACCGTTTCTAAAGGCATGGTATCATACGCCGCGTAGTACATTTCTTCATACAGCAAAAACCAGTTTTCCGTATTGCTTGGTTGGGGGCATTGGCGATGGAAAAAATCGTCGTCAACGGTGTGCGCTACCATATCGTACAGATATTCACGGGTTGTATCGGGTATTGGAGGCCGGCTCAGTTGGCTGAATTTTTTGCGCAGATAGGTATTGGCTGCTGTTTGGGCGTTGTTTGGTTGAGCGAGGAGTTGGTTTCCTAGGACGGAAAAAAAGCAGAGCAGGAATATGTATTGCAATTTCATGTTGCGAAAATTTTATGGTTGTGGTTGAAGATCAATCTGTTGAACAGTTTTATTTCACACAACACCACTACGACACAACGAGGTGACATTCAATGTTTAACTCGTACTCGTTGTGGCGTGGTGGCGTGGTGAGAAAAATTTCCATTAGCGTGGGTGCTTGCTGCCTGTTTATTGTAATCCGCTGATAGTCACGCACCAGACGCTAGAACTATTATTAAGATAAGTAACCGGGAAAACAATAGTGTATGTGCCGTCTCCTTGGATGACCTCTTTAAGCCCCTGTGTAAACACGGTTGGCTCCGCAGGGATAGGGAAATTACCGGAAGTATAGAGGTGTTCGACAATATTCTGTGGTACCGTGAAATTAGTCGCCAAGTCGAAGGTTCCGCCGCTGATCATGTTGCGAAAAACAGGGTCAAGACCAGAGCCATCCATAACTAATGCAACAACATCGTCGCTGAGGGTGAAGCCAGTACCAGCCATATAATAAGGCCCGATATTGAGAGGGTCCATTTCGATGGTGCAAGGGCAGGCCCAGCCGGGATTGCAAGGATAGCCCATAATCCCACCTCCCCAAGGCCAGCCGTAAGTAGGGCCAGCAGCAATGCTTCCCGAATCCCAAAGATCTCTAACCAAATCCGAACCATCTGATGCTGCATTAATTATGTCTTCTACGCTCCCGCCTTCCAAACCCGCACCCACGCCAGCCGCTATATCGCCTGCGACGATAGCGATTGTCCGCCAAATATCCCTGTCGGCAGATGAGGTCTTACCTTCTGCCATCCAGTATGTGTTGCTAAATCGGGCTATAGATGTTGCACAATATAAAATTTCTGTCTCCTTCTCCTTCAAATTCAGGCTTGGAATCGAGACTTCAAAGGTTTTTACAGCTGGTGTAAGTTCTTTTGAAAGGCCTTTTGTGCTCACGATTTCGTCCAATTGCAGCATGGCTGCGTAAAGATTTTCAGAAACACGTGCTTCGTTCCGAAATTTAGCCATGATCGCTTTAATCGGATCGCGAGAGGAAAGCATGATGGCAAAATTTTCTGCATGTGCCTTATAGTCTCCATCTCCAAAACCATGTGCTGCTAAAATCTGGAAATCTTGGGCCATATTCAGGCCCTGACCAGTCTTGTTCGCCTTCAGAATGTCAAGCCCTTCGTTGTGTTTTGCCCCAACAAAATCATAAGGGTTGTTTGGATTGGCGTAATCGAGGGCATTGCTTGGTTGGGCCTCGTCCTTTTTGCAAGCCACAAAAAACAAGGTGACGATCAGGGCGAACAGGGCGGAAAAGAGTGCTAACTTTTTCATCGTAAAAAATGGTTTAGAAAAATGATGTTGTGCCTACTCACTTCACGGCGTTTCGGCATCCTCCGCGCTCGGTTTTTGGAAAAGTAAGAGCGTTACTTTGAAATTTATATTAATATATTTATTGGTTACAACAAATGGAACATAAGCCTCAACCATAAACGGATGATTTATATACAAACAATTACGGTGGAACGATATTGATGTCTAATGTTGTCGCCTGGTCATTAATTAATTCTGGTTTATGCGAATTAATTACTACTTTCATT
>JACMMM010000457.1 GCA_014379065.1 Saprospiraceae bacterium | reverse complement strand
TTTGTCAAAAAATAAGATTTTTTAATGCCGAGATCGCAGCGTTTGTTGATTATCCAGCATGAAAAAAAAATAATATTTTATTAAAAAAAAATTTGTCGGGCCGTTTTGAAGGCTTTTTTCCTTGAAAAAAACTACCAACCAAACTTAAACAGGTCATGGCGGACAGCATAGATGACCAGTCCGGCAGTATTGCGCGCACCTGTTTTTTCGAGGAGATTGTTGCGGTGGCCGTCCACTGTGCGCACGCTCAGGAACAATTTTTCAGCGATTTCGGGAGTGGTGTGCTCTTGGCAGATGAGTTCGAGGATTTCTTTTTCGCGGGCTGTGAGCGGGCTGTTGGGGTTGTACGATTTCTCGTGTTTGTTCCCCATGCCAGAATGGATGGCGCGCAGCACCGATTCGTTGAAATAAAATCCTTTTTCGTGTACGGCCTGTACCGCCTGCACAACTTCCGAGAGTTCGGAGTTTTTGACCAGATAGCCGTTCACCCCCTCGCCCACCATATGCACAATGTGCCGCTCTTCGCTGTGTACGGAGAGAATGATGATTTTCATGTCGGGGAAAAGCTTTTTGAGTTGGCGGGTGGTATCAAGCCCATTCATCTCGGGCATGGTCAGGTCAAGGAGTACGACCTGTGGGACAGGAGCGGTAACAAAGAGTTTTTCAAGGAGTTCCTTGCCGTTGGCCGCTTCTACGTTGACGTTTACGCGGTCAAAGCCATTGAGCAGTGAGACCAAGCACTCCCTGAAAAGTCTTTGGTCTTCTGCGATGGCCACATGAATAGTGTCTTCGCTCATAAAGATTATCCCTCGTAGGGCACTTTGACAATTGTTTTCAAGCCTTTGCCCGGCTGGGTGAGCCATGTTATACCAGCATTCAGGTGGTTGACCCGCGCTTCGATATTTTTCAGGCCCAAACCTTTTCGGGTTTGTAAGATGGCCGGGTCGAAACCTTGCCCATCGTCCGAATATTCAAAGCAGATGTCCCCTTCCGAGCAGCTCAAATGTAAGGTGATTTTGGAAGCCGCAGCGTGTCGAATAGCATTATTGAGTAATTCTTGGGCAATGCGGTACAATCCAAGTTCGGCCTTTCCTTCCAAGCGGGGAAAACCTGCCGTGCAAATAAAATCTACTTTGAGTTGAGGGCTGTCGGTTTTTTGACAAAGATTCATCAAAGCGTCTTCAAGGCCAAACATTTCGAGGCCGGGCGGGGTGATGGAGTGTGAAATGCGGCGTACGGAAGCGATGCCAGCATCAATGATTTCCCGGCTTTCGGCAAGCAGCCGTTCGATGTTCTCCTCGCGATTCAAATGGTTTATTTTCAATTTCAAGGTTGAAAAAATCCCCCCAAGTTCGTCGTGTAGGTCGGTAGCGATCCGATGCCTTTCGGATTCCACTTGTTCGATGTTGCTATGCAGTAATTCTTCGCGATGGGCCGTTTCTATTTCACTGAGTTGAAGTTGCTGGTGGAGCATTTTTTTCTGGTAAAAAAAGAAAAAAATCACGACGGCCCCGGCCAAAAGCGCGAGGGTAAGCATACCCACAAAGAGAAACAAGTAAACATCTACTTGGCCTTCCATAAACCGATGGTAATAAAAAAATATAGCAAGATGCTAAACAAAGCGTGGAAAGCCCAAATGTACAAATTCAGTGCATGATTGATGTTTAGAATGTAGTTGCTGAAGGCAAAAAGCAATACGTTGCCTGAAAAATAGAGCAAAAACCCGGTGTTCACCCAGAACACCGGGTCTTGCTCAAGCCGCTTGATCTTCATCTCCAAAAGGGTTTGGTAGCACCAGAGAAGGCAAAATACGATAACCAAAATGCCTTCGAGGCTACGCGCATAAGTATTGAACGAGTCAGTGTCTTGCAGAAAAGTGGAGTTGAGCGCAGAGAGTGCCGCGAACCCTAGCCCAGCCCAAACGAATATGCGTTTCTTTACAAGGCTCTGAAGGACATGGTAGTAAAACCAAACGATGCAAGCAAACTCCAGCGGTGTGTAGAGGTGCAGCAGCCAGAGGTTGTTTTGTTTGTGCGAACTCAGATAGGAAGAAGATACCTGAATAAGTCCACCCAAAAAGACATACAGGGCCATGATCCTCATCGGCACATTCAATTGGCGGTATCTTAGGAATGCTACTGCCACGGGAAATGCGATGAAAAGGGAAGCTGCTGATAGGATCAATTTGGGCCAAAACATCATAGTTTTATAGAGAAGATAAGGCGTTAGGGCATGGTTCCCGTAAGGAGCGGGCTAGTTAGGTCGCAAGTAGGCGGACATGGTTGGCAGAAATCATAAGTACCGCTTATTGGCTGACCGCCCACGGTGGGGTTTATGATGTCTTTCCCGTTGGCATCTACGGCCACAAGCACGAGTTTTTCTGCGCCACCGTCAAGACCAAAATATACCCGGATGGAACTGGTTCCGGCCTCTAGCAGCATAGCGTTGACTTCGTCAATGTTGATTTTGAAGGCCTTGACAGAAGTAGCATAGGCGCTGCGCCATGCAGTCGTCCAGTTGACTGCCGTTTGGAGCGGGATGAGATAAGGGCTTTCATTCATGATGTAGAATGTAAATTTAAAAAGTGAAAAAATGCTGTTCGCTCCAAATATAGGGGAGAGGGTTTGGTGCTTTGGGTGGGTTCGTATGAAAATTTTTCAAAACAGGTATTTCTACGGGTTTGGGCAAGTAAGACTACGGGTTTTGGAAAATACGCACTTATGCGCTTGTACACAAAGCCTAGGGGTAGCCACCTTTGCACAAATTAAAAAGTAATTTAACGGTAGGAAGAATAAGAAGGGTGGCTCGATGCAATATCGACCACCCTCGTTTTTCTTATATGCTTATTTTGGGAAATATTTACCTTGACGACCTGAAAACTTATCCTGTTTACGCACTTTTCACACTTAAACAATCCTTAATATTATGGAAGGTACAATGGCTACCATTATGATGTTCGCGGGCAATTTTGCCCCTCGAGCTTGGATGTTCTGCAACGGGGCTTTGCAGTCAATCGCCAACAACGAAGCCCTCTTCGCCCTGCTCGGCACCACCTACGGTGGCGACGGCCAAACCACGTTCGCATTGCCCGATCTCCGCAGCCGCATCCCTGTAGGAACGGGTAATGGCGCCGGCCTCACTGGCGTGACCTTGGGAGAGGTGGGCGGCACCGAAACCGTGACCCTGAACCAGTCCCAATTGCCAGCCCACTCGCACACTATGTCCGCGAGCGTCGGCACGACTTCTGCAAACGCCAACGGGACCAACAACCCGACTGGCGTGTTAGCGTCTACCAGCGCAGCAACCTACCTCCCGCTGAGCAGCAGTACCGGTACGACCTTGGCTGGCGCCAATGTGGTCGTTGGACCGCAGGGAAATTCCCAGCCTATCGAAATTGTTCAGTCTTACCAAGCCATCAACTACGTCATTTGCGTAGAGGGCATCTTCCCGTCAAGGAACTAAGCCCACCCAGTTTTTTTATCCAAAACATTCATTTTCAAAAAAATCATCTTCAATTATGGAAGGTACAATAGGAACCATCATGATGTTTGCGGGCAATTTCGCGCCCAGGGCTTGGGCATATTGCAATGGGAAACTTCTGAGCATTGCTTCTAATACAGCGCTCTTTTCCATACTCGGCACCACCTACGGCGGCGACGGCCGGGTCACCTTTGGCCTGCCTGATTTGCAAGGGCGGGTAGCCGTGGGCGCGGGCCAAGGCCCCGGCCTTTCCGATTACGAATTGGGGCAAGTCGGCGGCGTAGAGGCCACCACGATGAACGTAGTCCAGATGGCTTCGCACACGCACACGGCAGGCGCGGTTACGATCCCGCTCAGTAACAGCGCGGCTACGCTCAAGGATGCAAGCAACAATATCCTTGGCACACCCACCGTAGATACTTATGCCACCCCCGGCACGACGCCCGCAGTCAACTATGGCAGCTTCAGCGCCGCCGTGGGGATCCAAGGCGGCTCGCAGCCGTTTTCTATCCTGCAGCCCTACGAGTGCGTCGCCTTTGTGATTTGCATACAAGGGATTTTCCCAGTCCGCAACTAGGCGTTGGCGTAAACACAATTCTTTCATCAAAAAAACTATCCAACAATATGGAAGGTACTATAGCAACCATCATGCTTTTTGCGGCAGACTTTGCACCCAAAAACTGGGCATACTGTAGTGGGCAAATTTTGCCAATAGCTCAAAATACTGCCCTTTTCTCCCTGCTTGGCACCACATACGGGGGCAACGGCGTACAAAATTTTGCGCTGCCAGATTTTCAGGGCCGTGTCGGCATTGGCTCGGGGCAGGGCTCGGGCCGCTCTAACTTCGCCTTGGGCCAAAAGGCTGGCACACCGAACGTGACGCTCACCGTTTCTAATTTGGCAGCGCACACTCATCCTGCTACGGGCGTATTGACGACCACAAGCACCGCGCCGAACACGGACGAGGGCCCAAACAACATCCTTGCAGGCACGAACATGTATGGTACGGGCGCAAACGGAACGCTTGGAGGCGTGACCGAACAGCCCACTGGAATGACTGGTTCGAATGCACCAGTAAACATCCAACAGCCATACCTCGGCATGAACTATGTCATTTGCATTTACGGGATATTTCCTTCACGCAATTAAAAATGGGCATAAAGGGTCAGCGGGTTTCCACTTTAGAGGAGATCTGCTGACCTCTTTTCTTAGTTGAATCATCCCCATATTCTTTAAAAATAATATTCACAAATTATTTTTTACCCGTTCCTTAGCACTTAATTCCAAGCGATCCATATTGATTCCCAAACCTTTTTCTTCAACACTTTTCACCATTAAAACAATCCTTTTATGGAAGGTACATTAGCTACCATTATGATGTTCGCGGGCAATTTTGCCCCTCGAGGTTGGCAGTTCTGCAATGGAACGTTGCAATCTATCGCGGAGAACCCAGCACTCTTCTCCCTCCTCGGCACCACTTATGGTGGCGACGGCCAAACAACGTTCGCCTTGCCCGATCTCCGCAGCCGCATCCCTGTGGGCACTGGAAATGGCGGCGGCCTCAGCCCCGTGGACTTGGGAGAAGTAGGCGGCAGCGAAACCGTGACCCTGAACCAGTCCCAATTGCCAGCCCACTCGCACACCATGTCCGCGAGCGTCGGCACCACCTCGGCAAATGCCAACGGGTCCAATAACCCAGCTGGCGTGCTGGCGTCTACCAGCGCAGAAATTTACCTGCCGCTGAGCAGCAGTACCGGTACGACCTTGGCAGGCGCCAATGTGGTCGTTGGACCGCAGGGAAATTCC
>JACMMM010000004.1 GCA_014379065.1 Saprospiraceae bacterium | reverse complement strand
TTAACCCATGAATTGGGGAGACAAATTTTTGCTTTATCAAGGCGAGAGGAGGGCGCAATGCGGGACATTTTAACCGACGAACAACGCAGAGAAAGGAAAAATTTGACCGCCATATTCATGGGTTAATGGCTGGACGCGGCACTAGAGCGCTATCTCACTGATTTTCAAACTAAAAAAGATTAAGTCATGACTAAAACAACGCAATCACCCCTCGTCATTGAACAGACCATCAATGCCCCCGCCGAAAAAGTCTGGAAAGCCATCACAGATCGAGACCAAATGGCGCAATGGTATTTTGATCTGGCGGAATTCCGCCCAGAAATTGGCTTTGAATTCCGGTTTTCAGGCGGGCCTTCCCCAGAGAAACAGTACCTCCATGTTTGCAAAATAACGGAGCTGGAAACTGGCAAAAAACTGACCTATAGCTGGCGGTACGAAGGATATGAAGGTGAATCATTTGTGACCTTCTTGCTAATGCCTCAAGGCGAAAAAACCTTGCTGCGGCTGACACATTCAGGCTTGGAGACATTTCCAGTGGATATCCCGGATTTTGCCAGCAAAAACTTCGTGGAAGGTTGGAACGAAATAATCCGTTCATCCTTGACGAAATTTTTGGAGGTTTGATATCAGGCTTGCCTCCGGCGCTGTTTTTTCCATGAATAAAAACGAACACATTTATTCTTAGCAGGTAAATTTGGCGCTTCATGCAAATTTATACAGGTGCAAATGAATACAAACAGTAACAAGCAAAACCCTTCATTTTTGGCAGGAGGTGGCGAAATGGGCGAGCTCATCCGAAGCAAAGACTGGAACAAAACGCCTCTGGGTAGCCCTGACACCTGGCCACAGAGTTTGCGTACCACTTTAAGCATAATTCTGAATTCAAAATTCCCGATGTTCCTGTTCTGGGGGGAAGAGCTGATATGCTTTTACAATGACGCCTATCGCCCCAGCCTCGGCAACGATGGCAAACATCCAAGCATCCTGGGCGGACGGGGAGAAGATCACTGGCAAGAAATATGGCACATCATTAAGCCGCTTATAGACCAGGTGCTGGCTGGCGGAGAAGCCACTTGGAGCGAAGACCAGTTGATACCCATATATCGAAACGGAAAAATCGAAGACGTTTACTGGACTTTTAGTTATAGCCCTGTTCAGGATGAATCGGGGAAGCCTACGGGCGTTTTTGTTACCTGTACCGAGACAACGGAACGAAAAAAAGGGGAAGAAGATCGCAAACTGGTTGAAAAAGCCTTGCAGGAAAGCGAACAGCGCTTTCGTAACATTGTGCAGCAAGCTCCTCTCGGTATCACAATACTCCAAGGCCCCGATTATGAAGTGGAAATGGCGAATGAAACCTTGTTGCAGATTGTAGGCAAAGAAGCAGGTGCGTTTGTAGGAAAGCCATTGTTTGCATCCATGCCAGAAGTGAGAGAAATCGCCGATCCATTGTTGAGTGGTGTTTTAAAAACAGGGATTCCTTTTTACGCAACAGATTTTCCGGCCACTATTCACCGCTTTGCAAAAGAGGAACTCGCTTACTTCAATTTGGTTTTCCATCCATTAAAAGACGAGGACGAGCTTATTTCAGGCATCATTGTCGTGGCTACCGAGGCTACTGAATCTGTAAAAGCAAAAATCTCATTGACGGAAAGCGAGCAGCGATTTCGACATCTGGTAATGCAGTCTCCTATTCCCATGGCAATTTTTCGGGGCCCTGACTATGTGATTGAAATGACCAATAAAGTGATGCTTGAAAATATATGGAGAAAAAAAGAGGCTGACATTAAAGGCAAAAAAATCCTGGACGTATTTCCTGAACTCCTGCAACAAAAATACCCCAATTTATTGCAGAAAGTATATACAACAGGAACATCTCATGTCGAAATTGAATCCTTAACTTATATACAAGGAGACGACGGCTTGAGAAAGTTCTATTTGGACTATGAATGTTCAGCCCTGCTTGAAGATGACGACACTATATCGGGCTTGATGGTTACGGTCAATGATGTGACAGAAAAAGTAGAAGCAAGACTAAAAGTAGAAGAGAGCGAAAAGCGCTTTCGCACTATAGCAAACAGTGCTCCGGTATTAATTTGGATGTCAGGCACAGACAAATTGTGCATTTTCTTTAACAAAGCCTGGGTGGAATTTACTGGCCGGGGCATAGAACAAGGAATGGGCAATGATTGGGCCACAGGGATCCATCCTGAGGATTTGAACAGGTGTTTGGAAGAGTATACTACTGCTTTTGACAAACGTGAAGAGTTTTTAATAGAGTACAGGCTTAAAAGGCAAGATGGAGCATATAGATGGGTATCAGATAAAGGTGTTCCTCGATTTACAATTGATGGATTGTTCGAAGGTTATATCGGAGCGTGTATGGACATTCACGAGCGTGTGGTTTATCAGAAAAAATTAAAGGAAGATGAGGAGCGTTTAAATATTGTTATTGAAGCAAGCGAATTAGGCACTTGGGAAATAAACCTAATGACAAACGAGGTGCAATATTCTGATCGGTATCTTAAAATATTAGGTTACAAGGATCGGATTGAATTGACCCATGCACAACTTTTAAAACACTTGCATCCCGATGATTTTGCTATAAGGGAGGAAGCGTTTAAACAGGCTTATGCAACCGGGATATTAAATTATATAAGCAGAATTATATGGACGGATGGGTCTATTCACTGGTTTGAGGGCAAAGGAAAGGTTTTTTATAACGAAGAAAATAAGCCTGTCAAATTGCTAGGTACAACACGCGATATTACAGAGGAGAAAAATATTCAGCAGCGATTACAGGAACGGGAGCAAAAATTTAGGCTGCTTGCCCAAACCCTTCCCCATTTTGTATGGACAGGCGATGCGGACGGCATTTTGAATTTTTTTAACCAATCTGTCAATATTTATTCAGGTCTTACCAAGGAGCAAATCAATAATGGCGGGTGGTTGCAGATTGTACATCCAGACGAAAGGGAAGAAAATATTAAAGCATGGCAGTATGCACTTACCACGGGCTCGGATTTCCACTTTGAACATCGTTTCCGTCGCTATGATGGAACATACCGTTGGCAGATGAGCCGTGCCGTGCCGCAAAAAGATGCGGACGGAAATATTAAAATGTGGGTAGGCACCAGCACCGATATACAGGATCAAAAAATGTTTACGCAGGAATTGGAAAAACAAGTTCAGGAAAGGACTTTGTTATTGCAGGAATCCAATCAAAAGCTGGAAGAATCTATTATGGATCTCCAGAAAATGAATGCAGAGTTGCAATCTTTTGCTTATATTTCCAGTCATGATTTGCAAGAGCCCCTGCGAAAAATTCAAACTTTCGTTGGCCGAATACTGGACAAAGAATATCAGAATTTATCGGACACCGGCAAGGATTATTTCCAACGTATGCAATCTGCTGCCCAGCGGATGCAAACGCTTATAGAAGATTTATTGGCTTATTCCCGTACCAATACTACTGATCGGATTTTTAAAAAAATAGACTTGCAGGATATTATTGAAGACGTCAAAAATGAGTTTAACGAGTCTATTTTGGCAAAAAATGCCTTTGTCGAAATTGGCCAAATGTGCGATCTTTATATAATCCCTTTTCAGTTCAGGCAATTGATTCATAATCTTATGGGCAATTCACTGAAATTTTCCAAACCCGGAATCCCGCCGCACATAAAAATCGAATGTGTAAAAGTGCAAGGTGAAAAGGTAGACATTAAGGGTATTTCACCAGAAAAAGAATACTCCCACCTGTCTTTTACCGACAATGGAATTGGATTCGAACCACAATACAAAAACAGGATATTCGAAGTTTTTCAACAATTGCACGGTAAAAGTGAATATAAGGGTACAGGCATCGGACTTGCCATTGTCAAAAAGATCGTAGAAAACCACAATGGCATTATTACAGCCACTGGCGAACTGGGCAAAGGAGCGCGATTTGACATTTATATTCCTGTTTTGTAAGAATTTCACAGGAGGACATTCGAGGTAGCTTGGCATAAATCTTTTAGTTCCTGCTAACAATATATGCCAAATGCTGTTTGTCTGATAAATAACATCCACCATGAAAAAGAAAGATTTGTTCAAGAATATGCCCTTGATGTCACCGCTCACCAGTCGGATGGACGCGTCCAAAGCAAGAGGGTTTACAGAAAATTTCGAGATCCTTTCTGCGAACTCGATGATAAATTACGATACACAAAAGGAATACGCGCCGCAAGACGTCTCGATTATTGACCATTATCGCTTTGAAGGCATGTCTGATCCGGGCGATAGCAATATTTTATACGAGATTGCCACATCAGATGGCATACAAGGGATTCTCGTAACGCCTTATGGATCGGACTGCCCGGCACATGTTGCTGATTTTGTGGCGCAAATACCCCAGATTGAGAAAAAGCACGATGGTGAAGCGCCAGATACAACACACGCTCAAACGCCCATTGACACCACCCCATTGGCTACTTCGGGTGCATAAGCCCGAAGCAATCCGGCTTTATCAAAAATCGGGCTATTCAATTATTCCAAATTACGGGCAGTACAGAGGTGTTGATAATAGCGTTTGCATGGAAAAAACGATCGTTACCTAACCTGCATGAACCTCACCCAACTCCGCTTTCAAAACCAGCAACTGGATGGCTCAAGCTTGCAAACCGGACATGAACTCGTCCAATGGTTCGGGGCTGTGCAGGGTCAGGAGTATGGGCCCACGAAATGGGGTTTGGGCTTGCGCCTGGCACACCTGAAAGATGCAGACGTTGAGCATGAACTAGAAGCGGGCAAAATCCTGCGCACCCATTTGCTCCGACCCACCTGGCATTTCGTGGCTGCCGAAGACATCCGCTGGATGGTCCTGCTAACCGCTCCGAGGGTGCATCAAGCCAATGCGTATATGTACCGACAACTAGCGTTGGACGCCTCTGTTTTCAATCCTTGCAACGACCTTATAGTCACCACTTTAGAAGGCCAGCAACAACGCACCCGAGAAGAAATCGCGGCGGAATTCCGACAGCACGGCATCCTCGCTGAAGGGCATCGCCTGAGTTACATCATGATGCAGGCAGAACTCGAAGGCATCGTTTGTGGCGGCGCAAGGCGTGGCAATCAATTTACGTATACATTGTTGGAAGAGCGGGTT
>JACMMM010000456.1 GCA_014379065.1 Saprospiraceae bacterium | reverse complement strand
GCCCTTGACCGCGCCGTGGATCGTCCAGCATGCTCACAAATTCTTGTAGATTGTAAGTCATATTCGCCAATTTTTGTCAAAGAACGGAACAATTTTAGAATCAATCAACCCTACCTTTAGGGGTAGGGGGCGCGGCCAAGACTTGACATAAATTTTTGAGTACATTCTATCTCTCATCACTCCATCACTTTATTTCTTCAACCCTATCTCCCGCAAACGCTCATCCAAATACTCTCCTGCCGTGATCGGTTCGTATTGCAGCGGATTGCCAGCCGTGACGCAACTTTTCAGGCAAGTCAAGTCCATGTTGCTGACCGGGTGGAGGAAAAATGGAATACTGAGGCGTGGCAAGTGCCATTCTTCACGCGGTGGGTTCACAACGCGATGGGTGGTGCTTTTGAGATAGTTGTTGGTGAGGCGCTGGAGCATATCCCCAACATTAATAACGATTTCGTCAATTTCTGGCAGGACATTTACCCAGTGCTCCTCCGTATTCAACACTTGCAAACCTCCTGCGCTGGCGCCTACCAACAGGGTGATGAGATTAATATCTTCGTGTTGCTCGGCGCGGATGGCGCTTGCCGGCTCTTCGAGGATGGGCGGATAATGGATGCTCCGAAGAATGGAATTGCCTGCTGTAATTTGTTTTTGGAAATAATCCGTAGGCAAATCAAGGTGGATGGCGATCGCTTCCAGCAGTTGTCCGCCCGTTTTTTCAAAAGTCTGGTAGAGTTCTTTGCCGAGTTTCGACATTTCTGCAAGCTCCGCAACTTGCACGTTGTCAGGGTACTGAGCCTTCAGAGGATGGTCTGATGCAACTTCCTGGCCAATTTGAAAGAACTCTTTCAGGTCGGCCACTTTAGATTGTTTGGCGTGCTCCTTGCCAAACGAAGTATAGCCGCGCTGGCCCGCAAGTCCGACCACTTCGTACTGGCGCTTTACGGCCTCTGGGAGGGCAAAAAACGCTTTTGATGCGGTGTAAAAGCCATCTACAAGCGATTTGGGAATGCCATGATTGGCTACGGCGACAAAACCCACTTCGTGAAAAGCTGCACCGAGTTGGCGCACAAAGATTTCGCGCTGATTCGCGTCGCCCAGGGTGAATTGGGAGAGATCTACGGTTGGGATACCTTTTGCTGTCATAGTTTGATGTTGATTTGTGGAAATTGGGGATTTGGGGATTTGTTGACTGGGCAAATTTCTGAAATTTCTCGGAAAAATTGAAGTGTAAGAGGTTTAATGGAGATGTACTTTTGCTCGATCACTTTTCTACGATTACCTAAACCTTTTACCGATGCGTAAAATCCTACCCTTCCTTCTCCTCTTCACCCTTTCAACCGCCTTTTCCCAATCCTTCAAAGTCATCGGCTACCTGCCCTACTACCGCTTTAGTTGGCTGAATGACATCGAATTCCAGCGACTCACCCATGTTAACATCGCCTTCGCCAACCCCGATGCAGGCGGCAACCTTTCGGTGGAAAGCACCAACATTGCCACGGCGGTCACCAAGGCCCATCAAAACGGCTGCAAGGTGTTCATTTCATTGGCGGGTGGTTATCTTACACCTGAGCACGAGACCAATTGGAACAATCTCTGTTTGCCCGCCAACCGCCCCGCTTTTATCCAAAAAATCGTACAGTATGTGCAGGCAAATAACTTCGATGGGGTGGATATTGATCTGGAATGGCAATATGTGGAAAGTTGGTATAGCCCTTTTATCCTGGAACTGAAAGCGGCGCTCGCTCCGCTCAACATCCCGCTCACGGCGGCTTTGCCGGGCAATTACCGCTATCCACAAATTACGGCCTCGGCTTTAGCGGCCTTTGACTGGGTCAATATGATGGTGTACGATCTTCGTGGGCCTTGGGATGCCAGCAACCCTGGCCAGCATTCTCCTTACGATTGGGCGGAAGATTGTATTGATTATTGGCAAAACCAAGGCGTTTCAAGTCAAAATTTGATGTTGGGTGTACCGTTTTATGGCTACGATTTTGGGGTTAACCCGGTAGAGGCATTCAATTATCGGGGCATTGTAAACCTAGACCCCGCCAACGCCTACCTTGACAACGTGGACCAAAAATGGTGGAACGGCCTCCCGACCATCAAAGCCAAAACCCAACTCGCACTTGACAATGTGGCAGGCATCATGATATGGGAAATCGGACAAGATGCGTTTGGGACAAACATCCAGTATTCGCTGCTTCGTGCCATTGACGAAGTGGTAGATGCCGCTTCTGTGGGCATTTCAGAAACTAATCCGATGGCTTTGCAGGTATTCCCCAATCCAGTGCGAGATCGACTTTCCATTCAATTG
>JACMMM010000455.1 GCA_014379065.1 Saprospiraceae bacterium | reverse complement strand
GGCGATGAGTTTGCGGCGGTTGCGTTCCCAAAGTCGCGCGGCGAACCAAACCAACAATCCCGCCAAAAGGATGGCAGCGACTTTTAAAGGCCATTCCCAATCAAGCAGAAATTGTTGTAAAGCAGTGGGTTGCGGGGCTTCGAGTTGGGTCAGGTCGCGCGGGTGCGGGATCGGGCGTTGTTCATACAATGAGGTATCTGGCGGTGGGGGTGGCAAATTAGTCGTGTCTAAAACATTAAACACAATGGTATATCTCCGTCGCAAAGAGCCAACATCTGGGTTTACTTGAAGGCAAAACGAATCAACCCCAACCCTAATGGCAGTGTAGTGGATTTTTGTGTGATAGAATCGGAGATGATCTTGTGAATAGGTGATATTGCTCCCAACAGAATCCCAGCGAACAATGATTGATGATGAATCTAATTTGGGGCATTCATTTTTGAAGACGACATCAGGTGAACGAAGCGCCAAGGCATAATTGCCCGATTCACCCACATTGAGCGTGATCGTTTCTCGAGTCGGTTTATTTCGTGCTAACTCCTTGTTTTGTCGAAGCCAGACAAAGACTCCAACTATTATAAACAATATCGCAGTATAAGCAAAGTATTCGGCCAATTTGCTTTGCTGCGTTTCATTTTCAGTTGTGGCCTCTAGCCCTAAAATATCTTCTTCTTCCAACACGCCAACCTCGCTAATTCGCTTCCAACTTCTTTCAAAAATCTCGTAAAAGTGCTGCTGCTCTTCTTTTGTCGTACAGAGCACTGGGGCCAGCATGGTTTTTAATTGTTCCGGCGCTGTGTTTTCTGGCAAGTTTTGCAGCAATTCCCCGATGCGCAAATGCGCCCCTGTGCCAAACGGTTGTCCGTCGGCGTCGAGCGTTGCCAGTAGTTCGGCAACCAGGGCATGGAGGTAGAGGCGTTGCATGGAGCGGGTTACAACCTTTTCAGTTGTTCGGCCAGGGTTTTCAGGTCGTCCTTGGTTTTTGCCAACACCGAGTACGATTTTAGCAAAATGGCTCGGTCATCGTTGCCGAGTCGTTCTTTTTCCAGTACAGCAGGTTGAAAGCCAAAGTAGTGCAGCAGGGAGACCCAATGGATCAATTCTGCGGTTGCAGGGTTTTTCTGGAGCGACTTTGACTCGCAGATAGCTTTAAAATGCGCCACCAATGGGTCGAGTTCTGCTTCGTTGTATCCAGGTATTTCAGGGGCTGTTTCCGTGGCAGCTTGAAAACCCACCTTGCTTTGCAAGATTTGGAGCAACTCCGTCGAGCTGGGCGGCTGAATATGGAAATACGCTACCCGACGCAAAAACGCATCGGGCAAATTCTTTTCCGAGTTGCTGGTCAGCACCACGATGGGCCGCTTGGTGGCCCGAAACGGTTTGTTGTCCAGTTCTGGCACGTTGAACTCCATCCGGTCAATCGCCGCCAAAATGTCGTTGGGCAAATCGCGTGGGGCTTTGTCAATTTCGTCAATCAGTACCACGATGCGTTCGCTGGATTGGATGGCCTTGCCCAGTGCCTGATAGCGCACAAACAAGCGTTCAACATCTGCCAAGGCGAGATCTGCTTTCTTGCTGTGGCTGTGCTGAAAGTGGCCCAGCGCGTCGTATTTGTAAAAAAGGTCGTTGGCTGCACTAGTCGTTTTGGCATTGAAAATCTCCACATCGCCCAAATCGTAGTAATAGGCAATGTGGCGGGCCAATTCGGTTTTTCCCGTGCCGGGATCACCCGTCACCAACAAAGGTTGTTCGAGCAAAAGCGCTACCTGTACGGCATCCCAAAGTGCCGGCGAAGGCTTGTAAAGCTTTGGGTCGTGAATGCGGGAATTCCCCAGCGGTGAGGGGAGCGTAGGGGAAGATTGGGTAGATTGTTCAGCCATAATGGTGCGTTTTTGGGCAGTTTTTTCTTAAAACTGCTTTTGTGCAAATTCAAAAACTTCTCTTTGAAGGGCTTCCACATCGTACATGTCGGCCTTTTTGGTGGTCAAAAACTTTTCGAGGCGAGCAAGTGATGCTTTATCGCGTTGGAGCGTGAGCAAGAGTAAATCCTCTACTTTGCTTTGGTCTGCCTCCCCGAGTTCGGTAGAAAACCAATCGGCAATTTCTTCAGTCGGTACGGGCAATAGTGGCGAAATCACGGTAGTAAAAGCGTTTTCATTTTGACCCAGTTGGACAATGGCATTGGCAACTTCTTGCTGAATAGTGCCGGGCGTTTCGTGCAGGTTATGGGCAAAAACCGGAAAGAAAAATAGGAAGGTTGGCAAGTCTTTTGCCTCCCCAAATTGACTAAAAGTTTTAAGGATCCAATGGAGATATTCCGGGAAAAAGGGTTCCCACTTGCTGGCGTGGATGCTGAAAATGAAGGTGATATATTTGTACCCAAGGGATTTTTGTACGCAAGCCCGCAAGAATTCCTCTACGGGCTCGATCCGTTCAGTGAACTCAAAACGGGTCTGAAAATGCTTGGCCAGTGCCACTTTGCTGTCCGCCAGGCCCATGAAATCAAAGGGCAGGTCGGCAAATCGGCCTGATTTCAATTCAGATGGTATGAGTATGCCCTTGCGCTCTTCTTCATCCATGCGGGCCATGATTTCTAAGATGACGCGCTTGGCAAAACTCTCCGGCTTTTGCATCTGACAGGCGTTCACGAAATAAAACTGAAACTCTTGTTCCGCCTCATTGCGGTCACGCAAGGCCCTGCGAAGGGTTCGGATTTCATTGAAACGATTGCTGTTGACCAAGTGCAATTCATTGATGGGCAATGTTTTCCAATCAACCCTTAATCCGGCGAGGAGGGTTTGAAGTGGCGAAGACTGTGCTGCGGGAAGACCCAGTAAAGCGGCTTTCTCAGGGTCAGAACTTGGCCGAGAGATGTCAGATTCCTTAATTTCTGGAAGGAAATCCAAAAGTGCACTGCAGATTTGGGTACAGGTGGTGTTAAACTCGTCGGCGGTAATAAGCCCCAGGCCACGGTTCGATTTTGCCCTGTGATAGCGATTGGCCTGTAACACCACCACTTTTATTTGCCGGGAAACCGACAACTTTTCGAGCATCAAAGCAATGGCTTCACCGAGGTCGGCGGCGAGCGCATTGCGCAATTGGTTGATCGTTGTTTCCAATAGATTCACTGAATATCAGGCGGATAGGAACGCAAATATAAGCGCATATCTGAGCGGAAAACGGCTTTCTCAAAAGGGGCAGTTTCACACACCCCGAAAAACTTGAATTTTATTTTTCCCTAACCCGTGACCTTTCCCCCCGCCCCGCGTTTCAACATCAAATTAGGGAACCACACACACTCTCCTAATAACCGATTTAATCTTTAACATTCCCAGACCGATTTTTACACGTCTAATCGAAGCATAAGCCGCTCCTAAGAAGGGGCGGCTTTTTGTTTGTGAAGCCCCGTTCTACTTAAGCCTAATTGCAGTCAAGTTTTTTTGATTGACGATTAATAGATTACATGATTGTTGATTTTTGATGTAAAGACTGATCTTTTATTGACGATGGCGGCACATCAAACATTGTCAATCTTACTTTACATCAAAAATCAACAATCATGTAATCTATTAATCGTCAATCAAAACGCTCT
>JACMMM010000046.1 GCA_014379065.1 Saprospiraceae bacterium | reverse complement strand
GCGCGGAAAAAGGACTGTACGTTTATTTCCGTTATGATGAGGCAAAGACGGTGATGGTGGTACTGAACTTTTCAAATGAAAATAAAACTTTGGAAACCAAGCGTTTCGCTGAGCGGATGACGGGTTTTACGAAGGCAAAAAATGTGCTGACGGGGGAAGTTTTGACGGATTTGACGAAACTGGAACTGGGAAAGAATTCGCCGCTGGTGTTGGAATTGGAGCGGTGAAAAAGATCGAAACCTCGTAGGTCTTCAAGACCTACGAGGTTTGTCTATACTTCAAGTGAGACTTACTTTTGTTCAAAATTTTGCCTATGGAACGTCTACAAGTCAATGTCAAGATTAATAACACAATTGATGTAGAACTTCATCGCCGTAAAATGATCGGCGAAGATGAAATTAGAAGTGTAGAAATCAATTGCCTGGTTGATACCGGAACAATGACAATGATTATCAACGAAGAAATCCGTGAAGCGCTCGGCCTTGACATCATTGGAGAGCGGCTAAGCCAAATGGCCGATGGCAGGAAAATGGTGCTTCCGCTGGCGGGACCTATTGATATTTGGTATGAAGATCGGCTTTCCACTACGAATGCAATCGTGACAATCGACAATCTCAGCAAATCCATAATAGGAAAAATACCATTAGGTGAAATGGATTTGTGGGTTCATCCAGCTACCAATAAACTTACACCGTTGCACCCTGGAGAAGGGCCGGTGATGATTGTGAAATAACGTTATTGGCGTCCTCACCGATAACGCTTCGAATTCTAATCAAAGTCCCGAGAATAGAAAAGCCTTTCATTCCTGCCTAAAATTAAAGAAAGATGGTTTCTACCGAAACTTTCCGCGAATTGGCCTTGTCATTTCCAGGAGCCACAGAACACCCACACTTTGATAGAAGGGCCTTCAAAGCAAAGAAGATTTTTGCCACACTCCATGAAAATAAGCGGACGGCCAATTTTGTTTTTTCTCTCGGCGATCAACAGGAATTTTGCTCTCTGGATGCTACAGTGGTCTATCCCGTCCCAAACAAATTTGGGCTGGCAGGATGGACAACTATCGAATTGGACAAAGCGGCGGAAGAATTGGTGCTTGCAGCGCTGGAAGCTGCCTATAATGAATCTTTGAAATCCAAATCTAGAAAATAAAAAATAGGTAGCAATGGGTGCGTACTTTAGGCTTATCCTCCCATCCTCCTTTCAGCGCCTCCCGCGCAATCACCGTTCAGGCAGCCAAGTTTTGAGGCACTGAGTCCAAGGCAATCTTTTCTATTTGTGGGATAATGTCGAAAATCAAGACATTGTGAGCATTGTTAAGTTCCAGATTACAGGCTTCTGCGGCACTTAGGTTATGCCGTTTGTCGTTGAGCGCTCGCGTAATCCGGTATTTTAGCATAAACACCTCCTTTACAATCCGGGCAAATGCATCCCCGTGTTTTTTGCAGAACTCAATGATGATTTGGAGCGCCTGTAGGGTATTGTCATTCGTAATTAATTCTATAGCTTGTCGAATCATCTCGGACGCCTCGACCTGCCGCAAGGTTAATCCCGAGTTTCTGGTCTTTAATTGAAAACTGTTGACAATTTTCATAGGATTGAGACACAAGGCATTTTGTCTCTCAGATTTTGCTGCCATCCCTACAGGGTTTCGCCAGTAGGCCGAATCTACGCTACTGGCAAAATGCTTGATCTGAAGATTCAGTTGTTCGCTATAGAGCGCTACCTGTTCGGCCGTTCGTGGAGCAGACACAATGGGATTGACCGAATTAAACTGCTCGGCAAAGGCCATGTATTCACGGAACCATTCTTTTATCTCTCCCAATGGATGCTCCGTTTGGAAGGCCACGCGTAGGGCGTGAAATTCCGGGAAGAAGGCAGGGGTCGCAGGAATTCCTTTGAAATGCCACAGGTATTGCTCAAAATAATAGCCGTATTGCTTTACAAATACGTGCATATCGTTTGAAATACCTTCAATCAGAAGGCTACCGTCATCCTCCCCTTGTACGCCCAACAAATAGAGGTCAATCTTTTCTTTTTGAACCGCGTTTGCAATGGATTTCAGGATGTCGACGGGTTCAAATGGTTTGAGCAAAAAGTTGTACGCCCCTCCGGTTAGGACGGATTCCACCAAAGTTTCATCAGAGGCATTACCAGAAATGACAACAATCGGAAGCGTTGGGGACTCGCTGTGGAGTCTTCTCAATACCTCAACCCCTTGGAGATGCTTTTTCCTGAACACCGGAACGTTGCTGGGTACGGTGAGCGGCAATTTTATAGAAACGGGCTTGTGTGCCCGGATGAAGCCGGATGGTTTTATTTCATGGATGTACCGGTATTTGCTCCGAAAAACGAGATCGAGAATGACCGCGTTATAGGGTTCGCTGGCAATTTTTTCAAGGGCTTCATTGCCGTTGGCGGCAGTATGCACCTCATAACCTTCCTGCTCCAATAAACTACACAGGGCTTCCCGGAGAAGCTCGTCATCTTCTACGATTAAGATCCTGGATTGTAGATTTGGAGTAAAATCGGGCATTGGATGGCAATGAAAATGTTGGCATACTCAACATTGTAAAAACCACCAACTAACATGCCAGTTTATTCAAGAAGAATCTTGCATACCCGATCAAGAGACGTATTGCCTGATTATTTTCGACCAACTGATGTTCCAGGCAATTAAAAATTCAAGTTTTTTTTCAGAAGTTGTTAGAGTAGGCAGATGGAATACGGATAAGACACGGATTTTGCTCGTATATACGGCGTAAATCCGTGTTTTATCTGTGTCACCGCCTTCCTTTTGCCTATTCAAACCCTGCTGTCCCAGAAAAAATAAATCAACAACTGCTTAAATTTTCAAAGCCTCCCGTGCTATCACCAACTTCTGCACCTCCGAAGTTCCTTCTCCAATCGTACAGAGTTTAGAATCGCGATAGAATTTTTCTACAGGGAAGTCCTTTGTGTAGCCGTAGCCGCCAAACACTTGCACGGCATCCGTGCTGACTTGAACGGAGATTTCAGAGGCGTAATATTTTGCCATGGCGGCTTCTTTGGTGTGCTTTTTTCCAGCATCTTTCAATGTACCCGCTTGACGGGTGAGCAGTTCGGCGGCTTCGATTTTGGTGGCCATGTCGGCCAATTTGAACGAAATGCCCTGAAACTGAGCGATGGGTTGACCAAACTGGTGGCGTTCTTTCGAGTATTTCACGGAAGCTTCATAAGCGCCTTTGGCGATGCCTAAAGCAAGCGAGGCAATGCTGATGCGCCCACCGTCGAGGATTTTCATGGATTGAATAAAACCTTCGCCTTCCACGCCCAGCACTTGACTTTGGTGAACGCGGCAATTGTCGAAAATCATTTCTGCCGTTTCGCTGGCGCGCATGCCGAGTTTGTTTTCCTTTTTTCCGGCGTTGAAACCCGGTGTTCCGCGTTCTACTACAAAGGCCGTCATGCCCCGGCTGTCGAGCAGTTCGCCCGTGCGTGCAATGACGACGGCTACGTGTCCACTCTTGCCGTGGGTAATCCAGGATTTTGTGCCGTTCAGCACCCAATGGTCACCATCTCGGACGGCAGTGCATTGCATCCGCATGGCATCAGAGCCAGTATTGGGCTCGGTGAGGCCCCAGGCTCCGATCCATTTGCCGGAAGCGAGAAGGGGCAGGTACTTGTGCTTTTGCTCCTCGTTGCCAAAGGCGAGGATATGGTTGGTGCAGAGCGAGTTGTGTGCCGCCACGCTCAGGCCGATAGACCCGCAGACTTTCGCAATTTCTTCGATAACCGTAATGTATTCCTGATAGCCAAGTCCGGAGCCGCCATATTCTTCGGGCACAAGAACTCCCAAGAACCCATGCTCACCCATTTGGTGAAACATATCCATCGGAAAGTGCTGGCTTTCGTCCCATTCCATGACATAAGGTCGGATGTGTGCTTCGGCAAAATCGCGCGCGCTTTGGCGTATAAGTTGCAGATTTTCAAACCGTTCTGCTGCTTTTCCCATGACTTGATTTTATTTGTGTGGTGGTGTAGCGCGAAATTTATTTCGCGTGAATATTTAGGCTAAAAATCGGCACAAAAGTAGGCCGATTTTTCTTT
>JACMMM010000454.1 GCA_014379065.1 Saprospiraceae bacterium | reverse complement strand
CAGCCGCCGAGCCGATTGCTTTTTTTGCTGAACCCATTGACACACAGGCAATAGAGATGGAATACCCGCCACTAGAATTTGCCTCACACCGCGAAGGAACCTCTCTGGGAGATGCGCCGGAATTGATGCGCTTTTTCACCCAAGGAGATAAGTAAAGTCTATTCTGGCAAAGTTTTTTCTTTTGTCAAATGCCCATCCAAAACCTCACCCTCTTCAAAATCCGCCGCGCTTCCTTTGGCACCTTTAAAATCATAATCCCGCAGTTTAGGGGCTTTCCACCAAGTGAACGCCACCACGCCAAGCGTCATCAATCCCCCAAAAACCACCGATGGCACCGTGCCCATTAAGCGAGCCGCTACACCACTCTCGAAGGCCCCCAGTTCGTTGCTGGAGGTGATAAAAATCGTACTTACCGAGGAGACCCGCCCTTTCATGTTTTCGGGTGTCTGGAAATGCACCAATGCCGAACGGATAAAAACACTTACCTCATCAAACATGCCCGCCAAAACCAACACTCCGAAGGAAAGGTAAAAATTGGTGCTGAGGCCAAAACCAATGTTGCAAAGGCCAAACCCGGCCACACAAATGAGCATGATTTTACCCGCGCCTTTGCCAAGGGGCTTGTGCGCAATAAAAATGGCCATTGAAATAGCGCCCACGGCCATTGCGGCCCTCAAAAGCCCGGCACCTTGCGGGCCGACCTGCAAAATATCCTTTGCAAAAACGGGTATCAGCGCCACTGCCCCGCCAAAAAATACGGCAAACAAATCCATCGCGATGGTGGCAATAATTAATTGCTTGCTGAATACAAAACTCAGCCCGGCCCGGATGCGGGTCAAGGCCGTTTCCGTGCGGTCAAATGCTGGTACAGGGCGCGATGAAATTAGCAACACGAAAATCAATGCCAAGGCACATAGCCCGGTCATAGTACCAAAAGCCGCCGCGACACCCCAATATCCATAGATCAAACCACCTATTCCCAAACCAGTTATGCTGGCTACCTCCCAGGTACTGCTGTTCCAGCTAATGGCATTTTGGAGCCGATCTCTGTCCACGATTTGTGGCAAAAAGGCAAAGTTTGTCGGACTGAAAAAGCCCCGAGCGATACCTGTAAAAAACATAATCCCATAGATGCAAGCCAGCAGGGTAGTGGTTTTAAGTTGTGCTTGCCCGAGTGCTACTGCCGTTAGTGCAAGCGAGCAAACCAAAAGCACCGAGATGCAGCCCACGAGCAAATTGCGGCGGTTATACTTGTCGGCCAAATGCCCTGCCCAAAGGCTGATTCCGATGGCTGGAAGGGCTTCAGCCAGGCCGATGAACCCCAACATCAGCGGATCGTTGGTCAGTTCGTACACATAATAACCTACGGATACGGCCATGATCTGAACCGTCAGCGTCGTCGTCAGACGCATGGCGAGGAAGCGTCGGTAATCGGGGATTTTGAGCGCAGCGTATGGGTCGGGGGATTGTGACATTGATTCGATTGGAACGATTGATCGATTGGGTGATTGATTCGATTGCGACGATTGATTCGATTAGAACGATTGAAAGTGCAAAAGAACAAAATGGAGCAGAGTGGGCTGGGGCTTTTCATAATTGTCCTAAAAGTTTTTGTTGTGTTTGAGCGATTAATCTTTTAACTTCGTAATCAAACAAAAGACCTATGACAGCTGAAGAACTAAAGAAAAGATTGAAAGACTGGGCAATAGCGGTTGTGCTGTTTACCCGAAAACTACCTAATGCCCCAGAGTTCAAGGCAGTTAGAAATCAATTGGTACGCTCAGCCCCATCGGCAGCCGCCAATTATCGGGCTGCTTGCCGACGAAAATCGGGCAAGGATTTTCTCAACAAACTAAAAATCGTTGAAGAGGAACTGGATGAGTCCATGTTTTGGCTAGAATTCATTGTTGCCCTAGAGTCAAAATTTCGTCCCGATATTGTCCCGCTTTACAAAGAAGCAAATGAACTCACGGCAATTATAGTGTCTTCCATATCAACGGTTAGAAAAAAACTTAAAACCTCCAAAACCTCCAAATAATCGTATCAATCGTTGCAATCGAATCAATCGCCCCAATCGAATCAATCGTCCCAATCGTCTCAATCGAATCAATCGCCCAATCGAATCAATCTCATCAATGGAAAGAATTTCCGTATTCGACATATTCAAAATCGGCATAGGCCCGAGCAGTTCGCATACCATGGGCCCATGGCGCGCTGCCCAAAGGTTCTTGCGCGAGATAAACATCCCCGAAGTAAGTCATGTACAGGTCGAACTCTACGGCTCCCTGGCCAAAACAGGTAAAGGCCACGGCACCGACCTCGCGGTGCTGCTCGGCCTGCATGGGGATGATCCCGTCACGATCCCGGTGGAGGATGTACAAACCAATGTAGCGGAAATTCAGGCCTCCAAAATGCTTTCTCTGGGCGGTCAACGCCACATCCCTTTCGACCCCAATCAAGACATCGTTTTCCTTTTTGATCAAAGCTTGCCTTACCATTCCAACGGGCTCATCTTCAGGGCTTTTTACAAAAACGGCGAAGGGATTTCGCAAACCTATTATTCTGTGGGCGGTGGTTTTGTGGTGAAAGAAGGTGAGCAAAACGCGGTGTCTGAAACGCATTTGCCTTTTCCGATTGACCATGCAGAGGAACTTCAGGAGTATTGCGAAAAAGAAGGGAAAAACGTATCGGAAATCGTGTGGCAGAACGAACTCAGCTGGCGCAGTCCCGAGCAAATCCGTGCCGATTTGATGAAAATCTGGCTCGTAATGCGCGATTGCATTTACAAAGGCTGCCACACCGACGGCATTCTCCCAGGCGGCTTGGAGGTCACGCGCCGCGCCGCCCCCCTCAGTCGGCGGCTATTGGCCGGAAAACCTTACCGCAATGCCGATGATTGGGTTCGACAGATCAGTCGGGGCGGACACACCTTCCAGGAAATCCTGAAATGGGTAAGCTGTTTTGCCCTCGCCGTCAACGAGGAAAACGCTGCATTCAGCCGCGTCGTTACGGCGCCGACCAATGGAGCAGCGGGCGTGATTCCGGCAGTATTGATGTACCACGTTTGTTTCAGCGACTCGTTTGTAGAAGAAGACATCGTGAAATTCATGCTCACGGCAGGCGAACTAGGCAGCCTTTTCAAAAAAGGCGCGACCATTTCCGCAGCTATGGGTGGTTGTCAGGCAGAGATTGGTGTGTCATCGGCCATGGCGGCGGGCGCACTCACTGAATGCCTTGGCGGCTCTTATGGCCAAGTGATGATGGCCGCCGAAATCGCCATGGAGCACCACCTTGGCATGACCTGCGACCCCATCGGCGGACTGGTACAAATTCCCTGTATTGAGCGAAACACCATGGGCGCAATCAAGGCCATTACAGCCAGCCAAATTGCCCTTGAAGGCGACCCCACGAAAGCCAGGGTCAGTCTCGATGCCGTGATCAAAACCATGAAAGAAACTGCTGCCGACATGAGCACGAAATACAAGGAAACTGCGGATGGGGGCTTGGCGATGAATATTTCGGTGAATTTGGCGGAGTGCTAAACCCAACATCGCCTTTCTGTCTTGGTTGCACCGCTTTCGATTTGGGTTTCTTGGGCTATTTTCTTTATCGTGCCGTT
>JACMMM010000045.1 GCA_014379065.1 Saprospiraceae bacterium | reverse complement strand
ATGAACGGTATCGCTTTGGCCAAGCTGTTGCAAACAAATCACCAGATCCCCGTGATTTTTTTGACCGCCAATTCTGACGACGCCACCTTTAACCGGGCTAAAGAGGCGAAACCTTATGCTTTTCTTGCGAAACCTTTCAAAAAACTGGATTTGCAACGGGCACTGGAATTGACCATCAGCCTCATGGCAAATCAATCCCGGACGGATGTCCCGGAACAACATCCGGGAGAAGAAGCGCCGTACATCCTCTCCGACCGGATTTTCGTACGCAGCAAAGACAAGATGGTCAAAATCCTGTTCGAAGCCATTCTCTACATCGAAGCCGAACGTAATTACTGCCGTATCGTGACCGGTTCCAAGGAATACTTGCTAACGATGCCCATGAAAAGCCTGGAGGATCAGTTGCCGCCCGCGCTTTTTCAACGAATTCACCGCTCGCACATCGTCAACCTGGCACAAATAGATGCGGTGGACGAAAGCACGGTCATCATTGGGCAAAAGACTTTGCCCTTGAGTAAGTCGCATCGGGAAGATCTTTTGATGCGGATTCGAACGGTTTGAGGGAAAAGGCCATCCATTGGCTCTTTGTCTCACTCCAGCGGTTTCCCTTGTTCCAATTGCGCAATCATTCGGGTAAGAAAATCCTTGTTCAAAGCATCAGGGGCTTGTTCCAAGGCCAATTTTGCGTATTTTAAAGCAGATTTCAAATCGCCCATTGCGCTGTAACCACGCATTAGACCCGCATTGCTGGGCCAGGCGCCTTTGTGCTTTTGATGATTTTTTTCAAACACGGCCATGGCTTCTTTCGTTTTTTTCCGTCCAAGTAATTGCTTGCCATAAGCGTGAAGTTCCGTGACATTCCCGTTTTCGATGGCTTTATCCATGATGGAGGCAGATTCCGTTGTTTTGCCTTGTAATTCGAGAATCCCTGATTTGATAGATAGGGCCTTGAAAGAAGGGGTTGGTACAAATGTAGGATCCGTTGCGGTGTTGATCCATTGTAATGCCCCGTCCAGATAAACATTTTGGTTCAGGCACCATTGTGCGGCTTGTTCCAGACTTGGAGGGTCAAAACCCAGCGCGCCCGACATTTGGTTTTGGATATTTTCCAGTGTAGTGGATTTGGCGTCTATGCCGATCGTAAAAGGAATTTTCCAACGTTCCCATTCCATCGCGATTTCGATGGATTCACCCGTCTGGTTGTAAAAATTGTAAGCAAGGCGTTCCTGAAGGTTGGGCTGATTTTTTTGTTGAACCGTGGTGACGCGTAATACATCGAGCTCGCTCCGGTAAAAATAACTGCCCCATCCGTCCACATTTTTGTTAAAGATCAATACACAGGAATCCGGGTACAAGGCAACAAAGAAACCGTATTGACCGGCTTGAAGTTTCTTGCCGTTGACCGTAACGTCGGTAGAAAAGGAGATAACGGTACTTTCGTCGGCGCCTGCCCGCCAGGGAGATTTTACTTCTGAGCCAAAGTCTAATACCTCGAACCCATAATGTGCTACATTGGTACCCCAAATTTTGCCTTCCCGGCCTTTTACGCCCGGTGCGTTCCATTTGATCTGGATATCGGTGACACCCACGCGTCTGCCAGCATCGCAGATAAAATTGGTGCCTTGTGGGATACGAAGTGCCTGGGTATTGCCCGATTGTGGTAAAATGGTGAGGCAAATAAGGCTAATGCCCATTAACCGAATGAAATAGATTGATTTTGTCATATAGCTTAAATTGAATGAAAGGTTGTTTCTGGGGCTAAGGTGAGCGGCCAAAAGTCTGTTTCACCAGATTTTGGATGAATCCCGGGATCGAAACAGCCTAAGTCGCATTTGACCGGTTCAATGGCTGTACAGAAGAATGCGATGAAGTATTTTTGCTTTTTAATCAACTCCTCTCCGACTAAATTCCTTTAAGACGCATGCGATATTTTTTATTTGCAATTTTGGTTTTTCATAAATTGGATGCTTATGCACAACAAGCCGACTCCATTCCGCCAGGTGTCCAGCGTTTATTGGAAGCATATCCTGATCACCTGAAAGGATATGAGGGCAACTTCATCCTATGGAAAGACGGCACCAAAATGCGTTACGACGACGGCAGGATGAAAACCGAAGAACAAGCATTTGATTCGACTGACTTAGAAGATCAAATGAACGCCCTGCACTACCCGCCCGGCCTTCCGGTGGATACGCCCGGCTATAACTGCGACCCGGGGACGATGCGTTGTCAAGAGTTTTTTATGCAGATGTATGGAAATACAGAAGCAGAGGCAAAAAGTCATCTCGTCCCCGTCATTTGGCCCGCTCCCAAACCGGGCCGCACCAAACGCATCTGGGTCACCTCCATCAACGGGGTAAACGAGCACCTTCAAGCCGTCGCCCAAGAACTGGTAACCCACCCGCATTTGCGACCTTATGTAACCAATATCGGAGGGACCTTTAACTGGCGGCCGATACTGGGTACCCAGCGGATGAGCCCGCATTCCTTCGGCATTGCCATTGACATCAACACCAGCCGTTCCGAATACTGGAAATGGGACCACCGCGACAACTGGCAACTGGATTCTGTGGAGATTAACCTCCAATGGCACAATTCCGTACCGCTGGAAATTGTGGAAATTTTCGAAAGGCACGGTTTTATCTGGGGCGGCAAGTGGTTTCATTATGATACCATGCACTTCGAGTACCGGCCGGAGATGTTGCCGGCTACAAAACGCCGGGATAAAAAAAACGCCCCGGGTACACGGGATCAATTACGTCCAAGCCATCGGGAAGTTGTACCTAAATCCATCCCTGGCGGTCCTCAAAAACGCTACCGCTGATGGTGAAGGGAATGAACGGATCGGGCGAAAAGATCTTGAATCGGGACCTGTCGTTGGAGATTTAGGTTTGAAAACTTTTTTTGGTTTTGACAGGATTAACAGGATGGGCAGGATTGAGAGGGGTTTTGCCTTGTTTCGGATCAAAACCCCTCTCAATCCTGCTCATCCTGTTAATCCTGTCAAAAAAATATCCAAGAAGATCTCGCCACCCCAGCAGATGATTTTTCAAAAATTAAGACAATCACAATTCCTATAGTATAAGCAACCAAGTCCATCCATGCAAAGGACGTCCCAATAAGGATTCGTGCTATTTTATTATCTTGAAGGCCAAGTAGGTTTACAATATGAAAGTATTGTAAAATTTCAATAGTATAGGAAAATAGCAATACAAATAATGCGGTCTTCAAAACTGGAGTATCCAGAAATGATTTTACAAAGCAATAGATCAGGATTACAACCAAAAAGTCGCCGAGATAAGGTCGGATAAATTGATCTCGTGCAAATTTGGCGATCAGGATTTCAATACCGAAAATCAAGACTGCTAAAGCAAAATATGTTTTATTAAATTGCACTAAGCGCATGCGACGGTAATATTCATTTATTAATTTTGCTCATTGCTTGTTGCAAAAGTGCATTAAACTCATTTGGCTTTTCGATCATAGGGTAATGCCCTGTTGGCCCAATATTGAATAAAACGTAATCGATGTTATTATTCCTGAAAGATGCGGTATCATTTGGCCACAGGTCGCTGTTGATTGTATAAAGCGGCTTCTTCCAGGATTTCAGTTTTTCATCAAGCGGGTACTGATCGTTTTTTTCTATACAGTCCACGGCAAGAATGGAGTCAGCGCCTGTCATGTCATTTAAAATGCGCAATCGTGTCAGGCTATCCGTGGAAGGAGAGAACAGATATTGATTAATATATCCGGTCAGGGTAGATTTGTAATGTGTTCGGAGTGCATTGTAAACCTCAGCGGCAGATGCCTTTGACTCGGGGGTTTCCACCACGCCGTATTTTTTAAAATTGTCCACGCCAATCACTCCAATAACGCGTGTTGGGTTCGTTAAAGCCGTTTCAACTGCAATGGCGCCACTCATGGAATGCCCGATAAGTACCACATTCTTTAAATCTAACCCAGTTAATAGCGCGGAAAGGTCTTTGCCATAATCTTCCACGGTCCAACTCGCTCTGTTTTTCCCCGACTTGCCAAAACCCGGCAGGTCCAGCGTGACCACCCTGTACTTTTTTGAGAAAAAGGCCACTTGATCTGCCCAATAGCTTTGGTCAATGGCCCAGCCGTGAATAAAAAGCAAGACGGTATCTCCAATTTTACTATCAGAATACTCAATATTCACGCCTTGGTTTTCTATTTTTATGGGTGCTGTTGAGCTTGTTTTGGAGTTACTGTCGGAATTGTTACATGAATATTGCAATACCAATAAGACGCCAATTGAAATTTTCAATATGTTATTCATGGCAAGTGTTGTTTTTAATCTTGTAGGCGAAAGCCATGTTGTCAACAATGTTAAATAGTTATTACTTTGTTTCTAAGTTTTAAGCGCATCTGCCAAGATTCTTAGTTTGCCTGGAATTTGGTCGAGCGGCACAACAAAATCAGCATAGCCTGCAGCCTGTACACTGAGGGGCATGTGTTCTACTTCGGCAGACATGTCCTGAGCAAAGGTTTTTCCTCCCTTAGCCTTGATATGCCTACAGCCCTCAGTTCCGTCGCCATCATACCCGGAAAGGACAATGCCGATTGCGCGCTCGCCCATTGCTTCTGCCAAAGAAAGAAAAAATACATCTATCTGCTTGTTCCTGCCAGAGCGTGGGGTGATGACTTTGAAGGTGTAATTTTCAATGAAAAGATCTGCGTCCGGAGGAATCACGTAGACGTGATT
>JACMMM010000453.1 GCA_014379065.1 Saprospiraceae bacterium | reverse complement strand
TCGCCAGCCAAAAAAGGAGGGAAATCAAATGGCTACTTTTCACTTGTACTGGTTGTCGTGTTGGGTTTCAGCATGGATTTTATTGCCGCCATTTCTTTTTCCAGGGCATTGAGCCTGTTTTCCTGTTCATCCAATTTATGTTGTTGACGATCAATGATTTGTTGCTGCTCTTGGATGGCTTTAATGGCTATAACAGAGAAGCCCGGGTAGTTGAGTGCGCGTAAATCTTGATACTCCTTATCGGCAATATGGCTTACAAGCTCAGGAAAAAGTGGTTCGACATCTTGGGCTATTAATCCGAGCGTTAAGGATTTTTCTGTATCTGACTTGTAATTGTAGTGTACTGGTTTAAGTTGAAGGGCACGATCCAGCACGGATAATATGGGGCTTATGTTTTCTTTTAACCTCCTGTCAGAAGTGGTACAAAAACCGCCATTTCCGCTATCCAGTATGCCTTTGATAACATCATCATATTGAAAAATAAAGTCGTTAGATAGGTTGCCGCCTCCGCAGGGAGCGCCGTTGGCGTTTTTATTGATGAATAAAGCCCATCGTTGGTTGTTTCCGGAATTATTTGGATTAATGAATTCTAGTTCTCGCGGTATTGCTACGTCGCCATTAAAATATGCCGCATAGTCATCATCGCTTTCATTTTCAACATACAGGCCCATATCTCGAGCCCGATGACCACTGTTGTTATTGGTGGTATTGTCCGCTAGGTAGACATAAGCCCCATAGTTCTGATTTGTAACGAATTGTGGTATCTGGTCATCTCCTGCGACTATCTTCATCCCTACATTATTGTTTGCGCCATTGAATGCCAAAAGAATAACCCCGTCATTATCGGTGCTCCCATTTTCAACGGACACAATCATACCTCTATTGACCCCAGCGCCGCTGACATCTACATTCACCCCTATTTTATCTTGGTTGTTGGTATTGTAGGCTACATCCAAGCGAACCTGATTGTTTGGGTTAGGACAAGTGCCGATGCCCACCCTATCTGGAATTGCTTCACCGCAAGACTCCCAGCCATTTCCACTTAAAGTCGCAGGCGCCCAAGCAGTGCCGTTCCAGCGCAATACTTGGTCAGTGGCCGCGCCCATTTGGTTGAGTTTAGGCGCTGTTACTGCTCCATTTGCCAATTCATTGTTGCCCACCACGCCCGCTGCGATTTGCAGATTGGAGAACAGACCCGTTACGTCGCCCGCAGCATTGCTCGTATTTGTAAGGTCGTTCAATGGGTCTGTATCGCCCGTATTGTTGATGGTTGTGCCGTTTATATTGATGGCCGTTCCGGCGGTGTAGCTGGTGTTATTGTCAATGCCCGGCGCCCAGTTTGTGCCGTCAAATTTTAAAACTTGCCCATTTGACGCGCCCATATCATCCATTTTTGCGCCCGTTACGGCATCATTGGCCAGTTCGCTGGTATTCACGGCATTAGCAGCTATTTCATTGGCCGTCACTGCATCAGCTTTGATTTGTAGGTTGTTGTAGAAGCCACTCAAGTCGCCATCGTGCGCAGTTGTTTTCAAAACATCGTCGTTTGCGTCTGTGTCGCCCGTGTTGTTGATGGTAGTACCGTTTATACTGATGGCAGTTCCGGCGGTGTAAGAAGCTCCGTTGTCAATCCCCGGGGCCCAGTTTGTACCGTCGAATTTCAACACCTGGCCATTGCTTGCAGCCATGTTGTTGAGTTTGACACCGGTTACCGCTTTATCAGCCAATTCGCTGGTGTTCACGGCATTGGCGGCTATTTCATTGGCCGTCACTGCATCAGCTTTGAGTTGGAGGTTGTTGTAGAGGCCACTCAAGTCGCCATCGTGCGCAGTGGTTTTCAAAACGTCGTCAGTCCCGTCCGTATCGCCGGAGTTCGCGATTACAAAATTTGGCGCGCTACCGGTTATGTCAATCCCTGTTCCCTCGGTGTAGTTATTGGGGTTCCCACCCGTCAGGTCGTCGGCGGGCGCCCAGCTTGTGCCGTTGTATTTGAGCACTTGGCCACTAGAAGCACCCATATCATCCATTTTTGTGCCTGTTACCGCCCCATTGGCCAATTCGCTGGTGCCAACTGACCCTGCTTTTAGGTTGAGGGTATTATAAGTACCCACCAAATCGCCGTCGTGCTGGGTAGTTTTTAATACATCATCGTTCGCATCCGTGTCGCCCGTATTGATGATGGTGAAATCGTTCAAGGCATTCACAGCTACATCTATACCCGTTCCTTCTCCAATATTAACAGTGCTTGGGTCAATGGTTGATTCCACCACGTTGGTCACTCTACCTTGAGCATCCAAAGTCACTATTGGGATTTTATTCGAGCCGCCATAAACCCCAGGCACAACACCCGTATTCGTCAAAGCGATGGTGCCCAAGGTCGAGATAGGCCCGCCTGTAAGCCCCGCCCCTGTATTGATTTGGGTCACACTGCCAAACCCGCCTACTTCGTCATTAGATGGCGCCCATGCATTGCCATTCCATTTAAGTATTTGTCCAGACTGTGCCCCCAAATCAGCAAGGCTTTCCGCCGAGGACGCTTCTTTACTCCGCGCAGTGTAAAGTGCATAGGGCACACTCATTAATTGCATGGTGCCGAGCGCGTCAAAAGTCCCGCCGGGATTTTTTAGGTACACGGTCAGTGTTCTAGGTCCAATGCTCCAGTCAATGGTTTGAAATACGCCAAATTGCGGCGTACCCTGACCGACCACGAGGTTCACCAAGCCGTTGTCGTTTGCCGTGCCTGTTTGCTCTTCCTGATAAACCAAACTACCCATACCATCTTTGATCTCGAAGCGCAAAATCACGATAGCGCCCGGCATGGGGTCGTTGGTGGTGCCTCGCACAATCGTTTGATAATTAATGCCCTGTGGCACAACTTGGGCATTCAGGTTTTGAAGCCAAAACACAAGCAACGGAAGGAGGAGGGAAATTTTTTTCATAGGGGAAAAATTTTGGAAATGATAGAAAACAGGCAAGCAGTATGCTCGTCCGGGTTTTAAAGAACAAGAAGCGTGAAGAGGATTAGCGGTCCGATTTGACAAACGGCACCTGAAAAAACAGGCTGCCATCGTCAGTACGCGCTAGGAGGAAATAGGTGCTGGGCGGAAATGCCCGGCAATCTACAATGTTGGTCTTGGTGTCGTCCGACTTTGGCAAGTCGCGCACGAGCTGACCGGCAGCATTGAATACCTGAACTTGGAAAGTTTTTCCCGTCGGAGCGTCAAAGCGCAAATAGAGCTCACCCGTAGTTGGATTGGGGAAAACACTGAGGCCAGAGGCATTATTGACTTCTGAAATCCCTACCGTAAGCGGGCAAATTTCAGGCTGGTGAAAACCCTGAGTGAGCAGGTTCGCGCCTAAGCCTATCGTCTCAATGACCGGCTCACCCAAAGTGAATTCAAAGTTTTTGCCCCCAACAAAAGCGTTTCCGCCAGCGCTGGCCAATACCTCCCGGCAAGGGCTGGCGGTTTGGCTAAAAAGCAAATTGCAGGGAAACAAACTCAGGCACAGGAGGGCAAAGGAGTAGAATGGTTTTTTCATTTGAAAGGCAGTTAAAATTAAACTTGCAATATTGAATCGGGCAAATATAGTTTCAACTGCCAATCTGATGTATGCAATTTGATTTTAACTTTTGCTAAGGGGCTGTTTGAGTTATTTCGTTGCAGCCTCTAAAACTCCACCCAAATCCCAAACCTCACCCCATACTTTGTTGCACCGGGATGGTCGAGATAGGTAAACCTGCGGATCAAATCCACCCGCAGAACTTTGAAAATATTCGTAATGCCCACACTGGCTTCAATATAGGGCTCTTTCTCCAGAGTGTAGGTGATGGGCGTGCCGTCTGGGAATGTCGGGAATTTGAGCAGGCCGGAATTTTCACTCGGACGGTTTTGCGCTGACACCTGACCATAAAGCACTTTTAGCGAGCAGGCTTCGCGCCATTTGAGCTTGCGGATCAAAGGGATTTTGTTCAAGAAAAAACCAGCGAAATAGTGCTCCACCATCAACGTAGCATAGCGGTCGCTGACAAATTCCATGAAGTTCATCAGGTTGTACGAAAACTGCTGTGTGAAATAGGTCTGGTTGCCCCGGTGAACGGTCAACAGCGGGAAGGGCACCTTGCCAAACACCCCACCTGCCTCTATGTAGAGTTTGTCGTATCCAATGGGTGGCGTATTGGAGTATTTGTACAGGCTGGCCACCAACTCGTGGTAATCATATTGGCCGCTAACGATTCCTTTGATTCCTTTTGAATAACGCAACGTGGCGATGTAGTTGAAATCCACAATCGAGCGGTAGCTGCCGCCTTGATAGAAGGTCTCGCCCGGAGCATAGCGCAATTGCACAAAAGCCGATGAAGCAAATACTGGGTTTTGTACTGCCGGACCTCCAGCCGCTGGCTCGAACAAAAGCGCACCCGCTGGCCGGAACTGACGGTGTTCACCACCGACCATATAAGAAAAGTGATTTTGAAACTCACGCTCATACTGGGCATAGAAGCGGTCGTAGTAAAAAAACTTGTCGTTCGAACCCCGTACCACAGAGTTGCCTATACTGGCCTCCTGGCTTCCCTGAAAGTTCTGAAGCGGCAGCAGCACATCGTGCAGGTAATTGATACGCACCAATTGGGTGGGAAATTTGTTGAATTGTGTCCCTTTTAAGCCATACACCCCACCTAAGCTGTATTTCCAACGAAGATCGCGAAAACCATAACCTGCCCAAGCCTCTAAGCGCCAATGCTTGCTCATTTTGGGTCCCGTGCGCCCGCCGAAGCGCAGGCGCGAACCCTCTACCTCGTTGAAAGAATAAAAAGTGCTGACCGGGCCAATCTGGAATTTTCCCAAATCGAGATGCGCCCCAAAAACTACGTAACCAATTCTGGTGACCACTTTGTAAAAGCGTGTTCTGCGCAGACTGTCCAAGTTGGTATAGGTGGCAGCCTCGGCTGCGTTGAGGGGAGCGGGGCGGGCAGTTTCCCAGTATTCATTGTCCACTACCTTGGCAGCACCCGGCGAGGTCACGATTTCCGAGACAGTGCCTCTCAGCACCGAATCTGGAAGCATGGGATTGATGAGTGGGTTGCGGTGCGTCACGAGGCGCTGGGCCACCATGCCCACGCCCCTTTTGTTCAGGCCAAAGTGCATCCGATAGTCTTCCGTGGCCAAGACCCATTTGCCTGAGGGCAAGATGTGGAAATCCTGTTCCACCACCAGTTCCTTCACCCAATTGAGGTTGATGTCGGGGTTGATTGAAAAGTTGATCCGTGTAACAGCATAGGTACTGTCAAGGGCGATATACAGATCGCCCTGAAGCAGCATGTCCAGTTTATTCTTGGGATAAAATTCGAGCCGGATAACTTTTTTACCCGCTTCCTCGATGGTGTCTGCGGCATAATAACGGTAAAAAAGCGGGGCGTTTTTGGCAATGGGGCTCATAAATTGATCGGAAAGCATCTCCACATAATTGTCGTAGATGTCCACATCCTGATATAAGTATTGCAAACCCTTGTCCATGCCATCATCGTCCACCATTTCCCCAAACCGGACTGATTTGGAAGCCTTTATATACTTTTTCCACTGCCTTGGGTTGGATCGGCTGTAATAATCCATCACATTTTCTTGCAAAAAAATCGGGGTCACGGGAAGACCGGCAAGTTTGCTTGTGTCAATATTTTCCAGCACAAAACGCATAGGTCGGAGAAACCGTTTGGTTTTGAAATCTTCGCTTAGGTTGCTAAGGCCGAGGAAAATTTTCTCGTATTGTTCGTCCTGGTAAGTGGCAAGGTCGGCAATATGGTTTTGGTCGCGGTGGGCGATGACAAGTTCTATGAGCTCTACCACCGGATTATCCTTTCGTGTATATTTTTTGGCTTTCACCGTCACTTCCTCCAGTTGTGTGGCGGCTGGTGTTAGCACTACGTCGAGCGTTTGTTGTTCACCCGTTTTTACAGGCAAAACCTGCATGACGTAGCCAATGTAATTGAACTGTATTTTGGTGATTTTTTGCTCGGTCCGCAGCAGATAAAAACCATTTTCATCCGTCCGGGTTCCCGCTGCAAAGCCTGGTGCAGCAACACTTACAAACGCCAAGCCTTCTTTTGTCTCTGCATCCGTAACTTTACCTTTTACGATGGTGTAGCTTGTTTTTTGGGAAAAAACAGTGTTAGTGGGAATTATATATAAAGCGAGAATCGCCCAAAAAATGGAGCGCATAGTGTATAGTTTTAATTGCGAACTGAAAATCAGTTCAATAGGCTGGTCACTTTACAAATCAAAAGGATTCAGCACAGTCAAACCAAACAGCCCTAGTAAAGGTTATTGCTGAGCCTTGGCAGGCATCTCCCCTAACAAAAACTTCCGCACCATGTTCAGCGCGTACACCCCGGTGAGCTGAATGTTCTTCGCCCGGTCGCGCCCAAAAATGTGTTTGGCAACGAGGGTGCGTTGTCCATCGCTCACCGCCATCCACACCGTGCCCACCAGCTTGTCGGGAGTGCCGCCGCCAGGGCCTGCAATACCGGAGATGGCAAGCGAGACATCCACGCCCAAGGTCTTTCTGGCTCCTTCAGCCATTTCGCATACGGCTTCTGCGCTCACCGCGCCAAAGGTTTCCAAGGTTGTTGGTTTGACTCCCAACAACTTGGTTTTCATTTCATAAGAATAACTGACCACCGAACCAGGGAAGTAATCGGAAGATCCTGGCACTAAGGTGATCAGATGCGCGACATAGCCGCCCGTGCAACTTTCGGCGGTGCCAAATTGCTTGCCTTGTTGCCGCAGGATGTTTCCGACAACTAATTGAAGGCTTTCGTCCTCTTCTCCAAAAACCAAATCAGGGAGCAGTGCGCGCAATTCAGCCTTTTTTGCATCCAACTCGGCGCTCAGCTGAGCCTCCGCATCGCGGGTGATTTCGCCGGGCCAGTTGCCTGTGAGGCG
>JACMMM010000044.1 GCA_014379065.1 Saprospiraceae bacterium | reverse complement strand
CAAAAGCGGCATAAACCCCAATGCCCGCATTATTGATCAGAAAATCAAGATTTTCGGTGTTGAAATGCGACTTTAGCACTTCCTGTACTTGAACGATAAAAGCATCGAAGCTGCTCGCCTCGCCGACGTTCAATTGCAAAGCCGCCGCTTTTTGCCCGATTGCTTCGATTTGGCGCACGACTTCGAGGGCCTCTTCTTTTTTGCTGTTGTATGTGAGTATCACATGGAGGCCTTTTTGGGCGAGGTTCAAAGCCATGTCTTTACCGAGGCCACGGCTGCCGCCGGTGACCAATGCTATTTTGTTGGACGCTGTCATTTTTAGAGAAAACTTAAAGATTTGATTGATGCTGCAAAGGTGCGGGCAACGAGCAGGCAGACCGATGCAGAAATCAAACCGATAGTTGCGAAATTCAAACAGGCTTCATGTCTCGGAAGGATTTGGGAGAAAGCTCCACTTGCTTTTTGAAGAAATTGATAAAATGGGAAAGTTCCTCAAAGCCCAGGCACCAGGCGATTTCGCCGATGTTCCAATTGGTGTGCTTGAGCAAAGCCCGCGCCTCCTGCCCTACCCGTTCGGCAATGACCTGAGAAGTCGTCTTGCCAGTGGTTTCTTTCAAGGCCCTGTTGAGGTGATTTACATGGACGGCCAATTGAGACGCGAACTCCGTGGGTGCGCGAAAAGCGATTTGCTGTATGGGCGACTCGATGGGGAACTGCCGCTCCAATAGTTCCATGAACAACGAAGAAATCCGGGTTGCCGCATTGGATAAACCGTAAAGCGAAACCCCGGCAGGTTGAAATTTTTGGGCGCTATGAACAAGTTGAAGCACTAAAGTCCGCAGCACGTCATACTTGTAGGTATAATCAGAGCCGATTTCTTCGAGCATTTGAAGATAAATGCTGCGAATGGGCTCAACCTGCGCCTCCGTGAGTTGAAACAGCGGATTGCCACCTGGCTGAAAAACCGGGTACTCCTTGACATTACCAAACTGCGTGAAAAAAGCCTCGGTGAAAATGCAGAAAAAGCCTGATTGCGTTATGTCCAAAGGTTCCCATTTGTAGGGGATTTTGGGGTTGGCGAAGAGCAGTGTGTAGCCGTCGTTCTCTACCACTTTGTCGGCATAATGGGCCCGGTTGCGGCCAACAATTAAACTGATTTTGAAAAAATCTTTGCGGCTGTACGGCATCGGTTTGGCTTGAGCGCCTGTGAAGTCGTCCAGCCTGAACACGTTGAAGTGCCCGATCTCCTTTTTCAGATTGTCGGGCATCCAAGTGAATTTTGCGCGGTAGAAATCTTCAATGCTTTCGGTTTGCATGGGGCAAAGTTACAAAAATCAAATAATAGAAGACGATTTTGGTACATGGTTTTAAACCGACTTCGAGAGATTCTATGCAAAATCATATCAAAACGAATATAACTGTATAAAAAATTACACCACCTTTATCCCCATATTATTAACCATTTAACACTTCAAAAATGCCTACAACCCTTAACCTAGGAGCCAATCTGCCCGTCGCGTTCGATTGGGCAACCAACATTTTTACCGACCTGATAAAGCAAAGCCGGGACTTTAGCAGTTATGATGACCCTGCCGAGGTCAAGCTGCCGCCCGGCTTCCGTAGGGATGCCAACGGCCATCCGCTGGATCCTTTCGGAATAGTCGTCAAGGCTCCGCTGCGTACAGGGGACGATGGCGTGTATCGGCTCAGGTTCAAGGGTAAAGCCATTGTAAGCGCTTTGCCAAGCGTAATAACGGTGCAAAACCAGCCCATGGAGGGCGAGTGGCAAGTCGCTGACCTCACCATTCTTCCGGAAGCACTGCATACCCAACCAGACCGCAAACAGCCGATCTTGATGTTGCGCTTTGACGACTTACAGGGCGAATCAGTGCGGGACATTTCTTTGATCCAAAAATCGCTGATTCGGGAAGATGGCACTGCGCCAACCTTCCATCCCGCCTGGATAGCCCACCTGAAACGCTTCAAAGTGATCCGTTTTATGAACTGGATGGTCAATTGGCTGCCTTTGCCAGAAATGAATTGGGCCGACCGTCCCAAAAAGGAGCAGTTGACTCAGGCGGGCAATGACGCTTATGGAGTAGAGATGGTACGGGGGGTGGCGCCGGAATACATCGTGGAGCTGGCCAATGAGTTGAAATGTGACGTCTGGGTCAATATCCCGCCTTTGGCAACGGACAACTATGTAGAGGGTTTGGCCAACCTATTGAAAGCCGGCCTGCCAATCAATGCAAAAGTCTATGTAGAGTATGGCAACGAAATATGGAATGAGGCCTCTTGGCAAAGAAACGCCAATCTGCGCTTGGCCCAAGAAGAGATTAGGCGTGGCGGCTCCAATCTGAATTCCGATGGCGAGACCGATTTGTTTGTATTAGAGATGCGCCGATATGCCCGCAGGACTAAAGAGATCGGCGATATTTTTGTCCGGGCGTTTGGGGTTATTTCGCGCAACGCCAGAGTTAGACCAGTGTACTGCTATCAGGGCGTCAACCCGCAGGAAACTTTAATGCCGGGCCTTGAGTTTTTGGGAAATCAATACGGCAGCGTGGTCAAGGCCATTTGGGGCATTTCACCCAAAACAGGAGTAGGTGAAGGCACCATAGACAAGCCGCCATCAGAAGTTACGGCCGAAGATCTCATCCGATATATGCGCGAAGAGTTAGCAGTGATCGTCGGTGGAGGAGCCAACTGGGAATCTGCCACACCTCTTCTGGAACATGTGGCAGCCACGGCAGCTTGGCACAATGTCGCCTTTGCGGCATACGAAGGCGGCATAGGTATCGCCCAAATTAACAACCTAAACCCGTCCGTCGTCTTTGATATGATGACCAACCCCGAGACGGGCTGGCAAATTTACTCCATTTGTACCCAGTACCTCCAATCCTGGTTTTCGTATGGCAATGGCAACCTGATGTGCTGGTTTCTCGCGGGCATCACCGATTGGGGCGGGGCGGCCAAGACCGACTCGTTGCGCTTGCTCGAGTCGTTGGGCTGGACTGACGAGTCGGACATCTCTGGCCTGACCTGGAACATAACGGAGCAAAATACCTTCCCAATTCAGGCACTTGACCACGCCATTCAGCGCGGCAGTTTTGAAGTAACCGCTGGCATGTTCGTGCCAGGTCGCATTGATGCCCGTCGACATACGCAAAGAGAGGCAAACTGGGAAAGTAGCCTGCGCGACAGCGCCTCGCAACCGTCAAATGACAAACTATACTTGGTTAATGCGCCCTCCGCTAAACAATTTACCTTTCAATTGGTGTCGGAAAAAAATCAGAACTTGGCTACCAGCACTGATATTTGGATCAACACTGTAAAAATAACCACGGTGGCCATCCCACAAGGCGTGGGAAACCACACCAGCAGCCCGTTCAAGGCAACTTTGCGCAAAGGCATGAATGCCTTGAAAATTCATTATGGCGAACATGCAAAGGGCGCCTATCACTTAGAAGTCAAATAAATTTATGGCGAGCAGGAGCCGTTCCTGCACTTTTTCGGGAAGGCTTCTGTTCTAATTCCATGCTTAAACCAAATCGTAGCTCGGCTATTGCGGCCCTCTTTTTATCAGTCTCCTTGTGTACTGCACAGGCCCAAAGGATGTTGTCTTCCCAACATCTAATTGGGGGGGCCTCCACTATGGCCCCGTTCGCATTTTTCGAACATTTTGGCGAAGCACAGGGTGTGACAGACAGGGTCAGGTTGATTCAACAAGACCATCAGGGATACCTTTGGTGCGTGGTGCCAGCCAAAGGCCTGTTGCGTTTCGACGGGGTATCGTTCCAAGCATACAGCTCTGACCCGGAAGACCCTTACTCGCTTTCCAACATCGAAGATATGCTGGTGGATCACAAGGGACTGATTTGGCTTGCCACCAGAACGGGTATGGTTTGTTTAGACCCAGTTTCAGGGCGGTTTTCCAATGTCGCTTCGCGTACATCGGATGGTTTTTTCCGCCTGTTAGAAGATCACAACCACCGAGTTTGGGCAGCGACTGTTGGTGAAGAGCTGGCTTATTTCGACCCGCAGCGCGATAGCATTGTAATCTGGAAAAGCAAGCACAGCCAAGATGGTTACACTGGTCAGCCGTTCCCGGAAAACCAGTTCGGTGGTCTAGACTGCCTGATTGAAACCGCGGACGGTACGCTGTGGTTTGATATAAACAACAGAACGGAATACGGGGTTGCCGCCATTGATCCACGTCGCGAGGTACTGTTGCATTTTCCGTTCCAAGGTTTTTTGAAAAACCTTCCTAAATCCCAAACATCTATCCCGCTTGCAATGGCTCTTTTTTCAGATGAAAAAAACAAGTGTTTGTGGATGGGCGGGTACGGGCCTGGGCTGTTGAAATTTTCAACAGAAACCCATGTATGGAAATCGTATGACCTTAACCCGCCGCGGCAAAATGACCCGCTCAACAACTTCATCTACGACATCCAATCGAAAAACGATTCGACGCTGTGGTTGGCGACAGAAACCGGAATGAAGGTTTTTTCGACCTCGCAACGCCACTGGACGGGTTTCAATCCCCACCCATCTCAGGCCTGGGAAGCTCAAAAGGCGCAATACCTGGCTATTTTTCGTGACCAGGCTGGTACCACTTGGTTTGGTACGGACAAAGGGCTTAGTCGCCTTGACCCCTACCGGCAGCAGTTCCCAAAAAACGCAACCCTGCCCGATGGCTTTCAGGCCCAAGCTATCGCGGAACACGCCCCTACTGGCGAACGGTTGTTTGCCGGTTGGAACGACGATGGTTATTTCTGGGTGTTTGCACAGCATTTGTTGACAGGCAAAATTAGGCAGGCTAAACAGCTGCTGCATTTCCTGCCGTATGACGTAGCCAGTGTCCACCAGATCTATATCGCGCCAGATGGCCGCATCTGGGTATTGCTCAACCGGGGCATCGGCTGGCTCGACCCCGCCACACTAAGACTGACCATTCCTGACTTGCCCATCGCCAATAATCCTGATTGTCGAACCCCCAACCTCTGGCCTCGCCAAATTACCGCAGACGCTGAAGGCAACTTGTGGATAGCAACATTTGGCAATGGAATCGTGCGTTATACACCGAGCAATGGACAGTTCTGGAGGCCTGCGGAACTGCCGATCTTCCCTGGTGGTGAAAAATGCGAGTTCAACGAATGTCTTTACAGTGTTTTTTGCGACCCGGTGGGAAAGATTTTTTTTGGAGAAGTCGGCACGGGACTTGAGATTTGGGATCGTCCGCAGAAAACACGCGCTCTTTTTGCACCCAAGGCAAAAAACAACCGAAGCTTTGGGGGGATCGTGACGAAATGCATTGTTCCTGACGCATCTGGCAATCTCTGGTTTGGCACAGAGACTGGCATATGTCGCTACTTGCCTGATGCGCCGCCCGACAGTGCTTTTGAACGCGTTAAAGGGTTTCAAGAGACCGTGTTTCGTATCGTTTCCGATGGGCAGGGACGGCTGTGGCTCTCCACCCCAAAAGGACTGATTTGCTATGATCCAAGACTTAATATATGGAAAAAATTTGGCGAAAAAGAAGGCATGGTGTTGCCCATTAATGAATATACCCCACTTTTCTGCGGTAATGATGGCGAAATCTGGCTGGGCAGCGAGCTGCATTTCAATCCCTCCAATATCGTGCTCCACCCTCCGGCAGCAACACCGTTAATTACAGGTTTTAAAATTTACGACCGAGCTCTTTCGCTCCCGACGCCGACGGAGCAAAACGGGCAGCAGGTATTTCCTGAAATCCGGCTAAGCCCCGATCAAGAGGTGTTCAGCGTCGAAATCGGCACGCTTGGGTTCACCGCGCCAGAAGAAACGCGCCTGCTTTACCGATTGCGGCCCGACGATCCCTGGCAGGAAGCGGGCGCACAGCGCACATTTACCTTCAATCGGCTGCCGGGAGGTCGCTATCGCTTCGAGCTCAAGGCCACTGGTGCCAATGGGGTCGAAAATGGGCGTACTGCGGTGCTTCCCTTACTCGTAATGCCGGCGTTTTACCGGACGGTGTGGTTTTGGTTGCTTTGTCTCGGAGCGGTTGGAGCTGGGCTGTATGCCCTTTTCCGCTACCGCGAAATTCAGCGCCTGCGCCAGGAACATCTCCGCCTCCGCATCGCTCGCGACCTCCACGACGAGGTAGGAAGTACCCTCAGCAGCATCAGCATCCTTTCAGCATCTGCTCTCCATGGTGTTCAAAAAGACCTTGACAAAGCTCGTTTCGGCAATATCGGCGATAAAGCTCGCGCTGCGCTCGATAGCATCAGCGACATCGTGTGGTCGGTCAACCCCGAAAACGATTCCATGGAAAAAGCGTTGGCCCGCATGAGCGCTTATGCCTCTGAAATGCTTGAAAACATGGGGGCAGAACTACACTTTGAAGTGGGCAACGGGGTGGAATCCTTGTCGCTGCCGATGGAAAAACGAAAGGATTTTTACCTGATCTTCAAAGAAGCCATCCATAATTGCGCCAAGTACGCCCGTGCCAAACAGGTATGGGTAGCTGTAAAAAAAGAAGACAATGTATTGATTATGAGCATAAAAGATGACGGTATTGGCTTTGAAATGGGAAATACAGAACCGGGAGCGCGAAGTTTGGGCGGGAATGGCCTGCGGAATATGCGAAGCCGGGCGGCGGCGCTGGGGGCAGAACTTCAAATTGAATCGGCGGTAGGCAGTGGAGCGACCGTTTTGATTAAAATTCCGATGAAATGAGCCGTTTATTTCTTCAGGCAATAAATAATCTGATCGTGCTCCTCCTCTTCGGGGGCAGCGCGAGTGCTCAAATTGATTGGTCTTTGTCGGCCAATTTTGTTGCCGCTGAGGCAGCTGGCGGGCCGCATTTGGGACTCGCGCACCATATTGTGCGCGATATTCAGGAAGATGGGAAAGGACGGATGTGGTTTGCCACACAAAAGGGCGTAAGTTGCCTCGATGGCAACACCTTCAAAAACTACCTCAACACCCGCGCCGATTCGCTGCTCTGGAAAGACTGGGGCAGCCATTTCCTCACCGCCGACGGCACGGGGCGCATCTGGTTGGCGACGACCTTCAAACTGTTTTATTTCGACGAAAAGAAAGACCGGTTCGTGGAGTATGACCTTTCCGGCATTGAGCCGCAGGCAAAAAAAGACAGTTGGCAAAGCGAAATCTATCTGTTAGACTTGCCCGATGAAGGGGCCGTGTGGTTCCGAAAAAACGCCGGACTTTATGCCATTGACGACCGTACAATGACACTGCGAAAAAAAATGACCATTCCGCTTTCGTGGCGCAGCGTTTCAGGTTTGCTAGGGAAAGACAACGATGGGCTGTTTTGGACGGGTGGTTGGGGACCGAAGGATTTGGCACTTTTTCAATCTGATGGTACCATTCAGCGCAAAATAAACGTGCCCTTTGATGGGATCCGAGATATGTTTCAGCAGCCGGGCGAAAATATTGTCTGGATTGGCACCACCACACTGGCAAGCTACAATAAATCAACAGGACAGTGGGAGCAATGGCCGTCGGGTCCGGGATATTATGAAGGTTTTGCGATGGCATCAAAACTGACACCGGAACCTATTTTGTGGATGTACCCAATTGGGAAAGCGATTGTTTATGGATTCAACTTAAAGGAAAAAAAATTTGCTTACCAAATTCCAACCGATAAAGTGCCCTCAAACCTGTTCCGTTGCAGCAATGTGGAGTGCTTATATGTTGATTTCGATAGCAATATCTGGATT
>JACMMM010000043.1 GCA_014379065.1 Saprospiraceae bacterium | reverse complement strand
TTTTTTGACAATCAGGTGATAACAGGCGATGCGTCCTACATCTATGATGCCTTGTACCGTTTAACAGAGGCTACTGGCCGGGAAAACGGCGCCACCCTGGCCTTTGATAGCAGCGACAATTGGAACGATGCCGCCTTCATGCGCCAGCTCCAGCCCAATGACCAAATGGCCGTGCGGAACTATACCCAACGCTATCAATACGACGCTGTCGGCAATATCCTGCAAATGCGGCATTTGGCGCAGGACAATAATTGGACGCGCAATTACAATTACCAATCTGCCAACAACCGATTGATCAGCACCAAAATAGGCGCAAATACCTTCAACTACCCCCACCACGCCCAGCACGGCTTTATGACGGCCATGCCCCATTTGGAAGATATGGGCTGGAATTTTAAAGAAGAAATAATCCGGACGATCCGTATGCGGCGTGCCGATGGCGGTACGCCCGAAACCACCTATTATCAATACGATGGGCAAGGCCAGCGCATCCGAAAAATAACCGAAAACATGGCCGGGCCAGGTAATACGCCCACCCTCAAAGATGCCCGCATCTATATCGCAGGCTATGAAGTCTATCAAGAATACAGTGTTGTAGGTATAGCATTTGAACGGCGCAGCCTGAGCCTGCTGGAAGAAGGCCACCGCTTTGTAATGGTTGAAACCAGCAACGAACTGATTGATAACCACCTTGTGCGTTACCAAATGCATAACCACCTCGGCTCGGCGGCTTTGGAGCTGGATGCAGCGGCGGAAGTGATTTCTTATGAAGAATACCATCCGTTTGGGACGACGGCTTATCAGGCCAAAAATGCTGCAATTAAGGCTGCTGCTAAACGATACCGCTACACGGGCATGGAGCGGGATGAGGAGACGGGGCTGGAGTATCACTCTGCGCGGTATTATTTGCCTTGGTTGGGGAGGTGGGGGAGTGCGGATCCGATTGGGGTAGGGGACGGGGTGAATGTGTATAGATATACAAGAACTAACCCCATTAATAAAATTGATCAAACAGGAAAGCAAACCGATAAGCCACTTACAATTCCAAATGTAGATTTTGGAGAAATAAAAAAGAAAAAATTTAAAAAAGATGAACCTAGTGACGACAGCGAAGAAAGTGAAGATATTGATATAGGAGATGGTGATGCTGTAAGCGATATCCAGCATCAAATATACGGAATTGTAATAGGTGGAGTTGAACGAGCTGATTTTGATAAATTTAAAAATCTTTTTATTAAAAACCCTGGAGTAGCGGTGACTAATAATCCTTTAGCTAATTATAAATTAATTGATCGTGATGGTGATGGAAAAGCGAGTAAGAATGATCATATATATATCAATATTTTAGGTCCGGATAATGGTTCAGTTCGCATAAAATCAGTTAATTCTACAAAGGATTCCTTCAGTGCGAATTTTATAACACAAGAAGGTCATACAGATGCCGGGCAGGTTATGTTTAATGCTGTTTATAATGAGAAAAATAAAACACTATTCTTTACGGTTCAAAATATTTCGCAAACCAATTCGGCTGGACCAACATTTGTCGGTGTCGGCCCTGCACTTGCCAGATCACTACAAAAACTACAATGGAGAAATGTTTTAGGAAATGTTGCCGCTTCTTTTGGTGATAAGGCTGTTGTTAAAAAAGCGGTGCAGATCATTAAAGAGTATGACTTTGACGATAACAAACCTGCAAAAATAGGAGAACTTGAAAGTGTTGATATAACTGATATAACTAATGACTATGGTAGTTATATTACTCCCACAGAGTCGAAAAAATATCAAATTGATGCAACTTATGTTGCACCAAGATTTACCAATGTAAACAATGTAACATACTTTCCAAAGTGAAAAATTTTTTAGCCTTTGTTGGAGTCCAAATGCTGGCGCGGGTTCTACCTGCTAGCGCGAGGTTGTCAAAATGACCAAAAAAACCAAACAAAAGCACGCGAATGCTGGCGCGAGGTTCCAACCTCGTGCCGCCGATCAGTCGGGTTCCAACCCGATGTACAAAGTAAAACGGGTAAAACCCGAAGGATAACAAGCACGAGGTTGGAACCTCGCGCAAGCAGTTTAATTCGCATATTGCATTTCAACAAAACATAGCACCTATAAAAATCGCCCAAACAAAAACGCATCATCATGGCAACCTATAAAATCACCCTCCAACTCATCAACCCCAAAAGCCAGCCCCTAGCTGGCCTCACTGCCCAAGTCTGGATCGCCGACCAAAAGAAAGGCGATGCCCTCACCGATAAGGACGGCAACTGCAGCATCTCCTTTGCCTTGCCAGACGGTGGCGGGAAAAAGGGGGTGACTTATGCGTACCTGCTCATCTATATGGGCGATAAATGGATATACGGAGAAAAAGACAATCCAAAATATGCCCTGAATGGCACTGAACTCAATCTTCAAGTAACGATCAATGCACGGAGGGCTGACCTGATTCCCTTGACACTCAAAGACTTTCGGCTCTCTGCTGAAAACCTAGGTGGACTGGCCGTCGTGCAACAAAGTTATGTAGCGGCCAAACTCAACCAAGCGCTCCAAGCAGCGGTACAGCGAGCATTGGAGGAAGCCGATACGCGCTTCCAGACAGAACCTGTTGCCATTGCGCTCGACTATACACAGCTGTTGGACAAAACGCTTGGGGCTGTGTTGACAGAAAAAGCCATACCCGTTATTAATACCATCCGATCTTCTGAACCAGACAATGAATTGGAGGCCCGGCTCGCTCAAAATCCCCGGTCGGTACGTGAAATACTGCATATTGATCAGCCGATGATCAAAAACCCGATTTTTTATGAAGCCGTACAGGTTCTGCGCACGACAAACCTGACCGACATGATGTTACCCGGCCAGCCGTATACCGCGGATTATTTGTTGGAGCGTTCCTTAGACTGGGAACGTGCCTCCACCGCACAGTGGGAGGCCCTCGCAACGGAAGGAATCGTAAGCGAAGCCGGCAAAACCTTGCTTCAACGGGGCTTTGCTCTATCGCGCTTTACAGGAGGGCAGACAGCCTTGGTAGGAGGATTGATACAGGAAATAGAGGACTTGAGCCAAATCGTGATTTACGATGCGAAGCACTTGTTGACCAAGATCAAGGATGCGGGGAACGAAACCCCCAACGGCGAAGCACCTGAAGAATATGCTGCCAATCTGGAAAAACTGGCCCAACGCAATTTTCCCTCCGCGTTTTTCCTCCAACGGAAAGTGGAGCGGGCGATGAACCCTGATGAGTTGAGTAAAACCTATCGCCACCTTGGGGTGCAGGGCGCTACCGAACTGAAAAAAGGACAGAAGCATTTGCGCAAATTTCGAGAAGACAACATTGGCTTCGACCTGCGCACCGCCGATTTTTTCAAGAAGGATGACAACGGTAAATCGGTTCTTAAGTACGACAACATTCCGGAAAATTTCAAGGCTGGCGTACGCAAACAAATGATGGCCTTTCAGCGTGTGGCTCGGCTGGCAGGGTCGTATGAAGCGCAAGATGCCTTGTTGGCGGCAGGTTTAGATTCGTCCAGCGACATTATTCGGCTAAAGCCTGCGGAGTTGGAAACCATGTTGGGCGGCAGCCTCAGTCCTGCGGCTATTGCAGATATCGCTATCAGTGCTGAGCAGCAATTTCAGGTAGTCGTCAATGGTGCAGTGGCCATACAAGGCATTAGCAGTTCGCAATCCATTGGTTTTGCGGTGGACAATTATCCCGAAGACCTGAAAAATCAATTGCAGGATATTGACGGGTACGCCGAAATGTTCGGTTCGCAGGATTACTGCGAGTGTACGCATTGCAAATCTATTTTTGGTCCTGCGGCCTATTTTGTGGATTTGATGAAATTTACAGAGGAGAAGGTAATACTCATGGATTGGGATATTAATAAATTAGTCCCACTAACACCCAATCCAGAAGCGCATCCAATATCGCTTCGAACGCGCCGCCCTGACCTATGGCAGCTGGAATTGACCTGCGAAAACACGAATGCCGTAGTACCTTATTTATTGATTATCAATGAAATAAAACAGCGGTATATCACCGAAGTCGTGAAAGGCATTTCAGGCATTCCGGCCAATTATACAGTGGATATTTGGGCGGAATTCGCCAAGCCTTTCGCTGTCAGCACGTTATTGGGCTACCAACAAACCCGCCCATTCGTGCAGGCCAACACCTGGAAAAATTCCTTCCGATTGCCTTTCAACAGGCCCTTCGAGGAAAGTCAAATCTTGCTGGAGCACTTTGAGGTTACCTATACCGAAGTGCTCCAGGCATTACGGGTAAGCGACCCAACCCGGTTGGCGCAGGCCTATTTGGGTGTCTCCGCAGAAGAGTGGCAAGTATTGGTCACACCAGATAGCAGCCTGGAAGATTTGCGCAATTTGCGCTTTGGATTCCCGGCGGACCGACCCAAAATAATGGATGTGGAAATTATCATAGACCCTGGATACGCATTGAAGCATTGCCCTGTGAGCGATTTCCAGCGTGCCACAGGGTTGAATCGTGCCGATGCTGAGTTTTTATTGTCAGACAAAAGCAGCCTGTATGCGATAAGCAATAAAGTAAAATTAGTTCGGAAACTTATTCCGGGAGAACTGCAGCAATATGAAGAGTGGATAGAAGGTCTGGATAATACGGAGGTATTAGACTTTATTCATCGCTTGCTACGGCTGAAACGCCACCTGCCATGGACCTTGCGCGAGCTCGACCTTGTCGTGTCTAACGCGGGAAAACTGAGTCCCGATCATATCGTAGAAATCGCCGAAATCCGCGAAATGCAGCGCGTACTTCAACTCACCGTGGAAGAAGCTGTGGCATTTCAATGGGCAATCCCGGACACGCCGCTTTATACCCGCACCGTGTACAATGAATTGCTGAATGCTTCGGTGGAAGTACCGGTGCTGGGCATGCTCAGCCGCCAGTTTGACCTAACTAAACTGCCACTTGACGGTTCGGTTAAATCTCTGTTTGACCCCCAAAAATTACCTTTCCTGCTTCAGGGATGGGGTGCGACCGAGAGCGAGTTTGAACATCTGTACCGGCTGCTGTTGGGCACGAACGAGATGAAATTGGACTTGACGAGTGTCTCCTTTTTTTACCGCCTCCACCGCATGGCAAAAGGGTTTGGCCTCAGCGGGGAGGAGATGGCATATCTCTTGAAGTTGGACACTTCGTCTACGGGAACTTCAATAGCTGCTTGGGCTTTGGGCGTGGCTCAGACCATGGAAATCGTTCGCAAAATGCCGCTTTCGCTGCACGAGATGTGGTTTGTTTTGAATGGAGAAAAAACCTCTAAAATTGATTTTCAATATCAGGGCGATGCAAAACGGTTAGAAGATGCAGGAAAAGCAGCGCAACAACTGATGACTGATTTTGTGCAGGACAAGCGCCTGTACATGTATGCCGAGGGAATTCTGAAACAGCAGCTACCCTCGAAATGGTTTGTGGACGTAGCATTGCCAATCAGCGACAACTTGTTGGCCAATAAATTTTTCAAAAAAACAGCGGATGGGAACTTCCAAATCCGCAAGGCAGCACCCTTAAGCTTTGAGGATATTCCCGACCATTTCAAGTTAAAACCGGGCAGTAATCAACAGAAGCAAGAATTGCTTGATGAAAATCTGCGCAGCTCCATTGCGGATGCATTCAATGCGGAATGGTCAAAAATCCGCAACCAGATTTTTGGCGAACACTTTGGACTATTATTTAAGACGACGGAATCTCTCCTTTCGGGTATGATGTCCTGGTATGCTAACACCGAGAACGTACTGGCAGAAGCACAGGCTAATTTTGCGGGTACGACCGGTACGTACGCCACCGTCGAACTGGTCAAGGTATTGCCGGTTTTAGAACGTCTTACCTTGTTGTTCCATAAACTTGGGCTGGATACCGAAGACGCCCGCCA
>JACMMM010000452.1 GCA_014379065.1 Saprospiraceae bacterium | reverse complement strand
TACGCCATTCAAGGTTTCGACCTCAATGCGCTCGACTACCTGCTCAAGCCTATTTCCCTAGAACGCTTTATGAAAGCCGTCAACAAGGCCGTGGAGCAGTCCGAGCTCGCCCATGCGGATCACAGTCAGAGCGGCGCTCCAGCGGTGAACGATGGACTTGATTTTTTCTTTGTCAAGGCCGACAAGAAGTTGGTGAAGGTCAATTTCGACGACATCATCTACATCGAAGGCCTGAAAGATTATGTCATCATCCGCCTGGTGCAAGGGCGCGTCATCACGCTCCAGACCATGAAAAACTTGGAAGAGCGCTTGCCGAAACACCTCTTCCGCCGCATCCATCGCTCGTTCATCGTGGCGATGGACAAGGTGCTGGCAATAGAAGGCAATATGGTGGAAGTGCAAGAAAAAGACAAACCCAAACTGCTTCCTATTGGGAAAAACTATCGGGACGATTTGCTGAAATTGATTGAGAAGAAGCGGCTTTGATGAAGCGGTTTGGCGAGCTGCGGGGTCTACATTTGCAAATGAAATTTATGCCCATGTTTCGCACGCTTCTAAAAGTTGCCAGTTTTTTACTCTTGTTCAATTTTCATTCCAACGCACAAGTTGGTGGCTGGGACACGCTCGGTTTGCATACACCGTTGAGCAATATAATTGCTGCACACCATCTCAATGGTCGCTTGTTTGCTTCCCACACACTTGGGATCAATTATTCCGATGATTATGGGGAGCATTGGCAAATCACCTTGGGCGCCCCAATAAATGCACACACCATTTGGTCGAACAATGGAAAAGTGTACGCTTCGCGTGTGCTTAACGGCTATGATTCCACTTGGGTGAGTGAAAATGGTGGCCTGAATTTTGAATTTTGGGGTAGAATTAGTTCCAATATTCCAAGCACTCAGGTTATTTGGGGCGATACGATGTACGTAGCCACCTTGGGCAACCCAATAGTTGTTCGCAAAGCCAAGACCGATATTGATTTTGAGGCAATCTTTACCTGTCCTGGCTTTTCCTATAATTTGGAGTTGATCGAAATGGGCAACCGACTGGTGTTGCTCAGCACCGATGGGATTCGATGGTCGGACGACCAGGGACTGAACTGGCAACTTTCCCCTTCTGCCATTCAGGTGTACAATCCTTCTCATTTGATACAGCACCAGAACACCTTATTCTTCTATAGCCCCGAGAATACCTTTATGTACTCTGATAATGGCGGAGAAAGCTGGAACAACCTGCCATTTTTTCAGAACCAGCCGGATCTCCATCTTCGAAGTATTGTGAGCGAAGGCAGTGATTTGCTGGCAACCACCTTCGGCTCTCCATTGCCCGGCCCGGATTTGCTTACCTGGCGTTCCAGCGATTTGGGCAATACCTGGACGGTAACCTATCCACAAATCTATGGCAATGAGCACCTTATCCAAGGTTATGTAACGCCGGTCGGCAAGCGGCTTTTTACGGATAAAGGTTGTTTTTCACTCAGTTCGAACGACGCTGTTTGGGAGACCAAAAATTATGGGCTTCCCAATGATGCTTTTCGGGAAACCGTACGCATAGATGCCACGCATTGGCTTGTGGGAGATTTGTATCGCTTGTTTCTGACCCAAAATTATGGCCACACTTACCGGCTGGTTTGGGAAAACACCGTTGATCAAATTCAGCAATTAACCGCCTTCGGCAGTATATTAATTGCAGTCAACTCCTCAGGACTTGGCTTGCTCCGTTCAGAAGATGCTGGAACTAGTTGGCATTTTGATGCCGCTGCCCCTCCCGGATTCGTCAAGTTCTTCTGCCCTGAAAATAACGAAAACCTCTTGGTGCTTTTTCAGACGGGCGAGCTTTACCGCTATCAACTATCCACTGCTGCATGGCAGTACCTTTCCAATATAGGCGACATCGGGAGCATGGCCTATACCAATGGCGTATTGTTTGTAGATGGTGTTCAGGGTATCCGGGCATCCACCGATTTTGGGAATAATTTTGTACTACAGCAAAATGGGTTTCCGCCAGATTTTGTCTGCCAAAAAATCTACATAGCCGGTGATCGTGTGCTGACGTTTAGCGCCGGTTCCAGTCTTTTTTTATCGGAAGATCTTGGGATGAACTGGGAGTATATTCCCAAATCGGACGGCTCTCCGTTTCCCAGCTTTGAAGCCTTGGCAGTCGCCGGAGATGCTTTGGCCGCCTATGCCGGAGATGGTAGGGTATATTTTTCCGACAATGGAGGCCATGAATGGTTCGAATCTGCCGTGCCTGTACCAAGTTTTGGCCCGGTTTATATTACCCATCTAAAACGTTTTGAAGATTCTATTTACGTAAGTTTCACGCACCATGACAGGAACTACTTTGTAAGCCGGGAATTCTCCGGGCTAAATTTTGACAAGTCTAAAGGCCGCGTGTTTCAAGACCCAAACCAAAACGGGATACAAGATCTGGGTGAAAATGGAATGGCGAACATCGTCGTATCCAATCGCAACACGCAATACTATGCTTTGACCAATGCGGATGGCGACTTTACGCTACTGTACAACCAAGCTTCTGATAGTCTTTTTGTTTCGCTTCCTTTCATTCATTATACCACAACACCGAGTCATTACGCTGTAAATAGCCCCGGAAATGACTTGAATTTTGGGCTATTCACTGATTTTCACGATTTGGAAATGTTGCTGGAAAGTGGCAGCCTGCCTCGACCCGGTTTTGAGCAAGTTTTTACCATAAATGTATTCAATGCCAGCCTTGAGCCAGAAAGTGGGACTGCCAAAATCCTGCTGGATCCCGGATTTGAGGTGCTCGAAACCATTCCTCCTGCAACTGCTTCAGGAGACACTTTAATCTGGCAAATCAACGACCTCCCCTCCTATACAAACGCCTGGCTGAAAGTTCGCTGCCGCCTGGATAGCAATACGACCATAGGATCGGAAGTAAAAGCAATCGCTTGGGCAGCACTGAATAACCACCCGGATGACTTCCCGGACAACAATGCAGACACGTTTTCTGTGAAAGTGGTCGGGGCTTTTGATCCAAACGACAAGGCGGCCTTACACGGGCCAAGTATCCTAAAATCAGCGCTTGAATCAGGGAAAAGGCTTGAATACCTGATCCGCTTCCAAAATACAGGGAATTTGCCGGCATCTTTTGTCCGCATTCGCGACACACTAAATTCTACCATCAACCCGGCTACGTTCAGGTTGGAGGGTTCGAGTCACCCCTTAAAAGTTCGGTACGCCGAGCCGAATGTATTAGACTTCTTTTTCCCCAACATAAACTTACCTGACAGTATCAGTAATGAGCCTGAAAGTCACGGCTTTGTACAATTTTCGCTCGAAGCGCAGCACAATTTGCAAGTAGGAGACAGCATATTGAACCGTGCAGCGGTATTTTTTGACTTCAACCCAGCTATTCTAACCCCTTTCGCCAGTACCGTAGTGGACTCTGATTCAGGGACGAAGGAAGCCATTGGTTCAAGGTTCTTTCAGATAAATATCCATCCCAATCCTGTTCCTGAATTTTCAAGCATTCGGGTTGGATTGCCGGATTGGGTTGCCGATGGGAAGTTGGTAGAGGTTTCGATTTTTGATATAAAAGGAGTGTCTATTCAAAAATTTTCTTTGAAATCCACGCATCAGCAGTTGGTTTTGCCCGGTGTGCCACAAGGTGTTTTTACCGTAGAAATCCGTATTGACAATAAAACAGGTGCTGGAGTATTGATCAGTCATTGAAATTCAGTGAATATCTCAATATCTGTTTCTTTGCACCATGAAAAAATACATCCGCCCCCTGCTTTACGGCCTCTTGGCCCTGCTCGTATTGGCTCAATTCTACCGCCCTACGCGAAACCTCTCCAACGACCAGGCTAACCACGTTTCCACCAAATACCCCGTCCCCGCTGACGTCGAGGCTATCCTAAAGCCCGCTTGCTATGATTGCCACAGCAACCAGACGCAGTATCCCTGGTATGCCGAAGTACAGCCCGTGGCCTCCTGGCTCGCCAACCATGTGGCGGAAGGCAAACGCAAACTCAACTTTTCGACCTTTACCAATCGCAAGATCGCGGTGCAAAACCATAAGTTTGAGGAAATCATCGAAATGGTAAAAGAGGAAGATATGCCGCTTAGTTCTTACACCTGGATTCACGGAGATGCGAGACTTTCCGAACAACAACGGCAAACACTTGTTGCTTGGGCACAAATGAACATGGATTCCTTGGCCGCACAGTATCCTGCTGACAGTCTGGTGTTGAAGCGGAAGTAGGGCGAAATTCATTTCGTCAAGCTAAAAGGGGTTGTGCAAAAAGTCGGAGAAAAATCAAGATTGGCCAGGCAAGAGAAATTTAATTTGTTGCAAAACCGAACTTCCCGAAAGTTTAAAACTTTCGGGAAGTTAGATTTAGTGAAAACAAAACATGATTTGGTCAAAAAAGCGAAGATTTTCAAGATTCGGCTTTTTGCACAACCCCCTACCCCAATGCACGTGGATCCAAACAAATAATGCTCATGCAAAAACTCGCTTTCCCCAACCCTCCTATGGCTTTATGCGCAACGCTTTTGGCCGCGCTGATCCCCCTTTCCCTATTCGCCCAATACCCGCAAGGCGGTATCGGAGGCCGTACGGCAACAGGCGGCGATCCTGCACAATTCAACATCGGGCGCTTCTACGGCAAAGTCGTGGATGAAACTACGGGAGAGCCCTTGGCGTATGCTTCCGTGCAACTGCTCGGGATGCAATTTGACACCGTGAGCCGAAAAATGAAAGAAACTGTGATTGCGGGTCAACTGACCCGCGAAAACGGAGAATTCAGTCTTGAAAAATTGCCGATTCGGGGAGAATTTACCTTGAAAGTCAATTATTTGACTTATGCTTCTGTTGAAAAAAAGGTTTCCTTTGGAATTCCCGGCGGAAAACCCGGCCCTAACCCGGCAGTTGGCAAACCTAATAACCCGGGGGCGGCGGCTGGAGCGCTGGACAAGGATTTGGGCAATATCAAACTCGCGGCTTCTACCCAACTGTTAAAAGAAGTGGAAGTCCTCGGCGAAGCCAGCAAAGTCACCCTCGCCCTAGATAAAAAAGTGTACCGGGTGGACAAAGACAACGTGGCAGCAGGCGGCACGGCTGAAGACGCGCTGAAAAACGTGCCCTCGCTCAATGTGGACATTGACGGCAATCTGACCATGCGCAACGCTGCCCCGCAAATCTTTGTGGATGGTCGTCCCACCAACCTTACGCTCGACCAGATCCCCGCCGACGCAATTGACAACGTAGAAGTGATCACCAACCCTTCGGCGAAATACGACGCTTCGGGTGGTGGCGCGGGCATTGTGAACATCGTGCTCAAAAAAGACCGCCGCATCGGCTATAATGGCTCTATCCGGACGGGCGTGGACATGCGTGGGCGTTTCAATCTCGGT
>JACMMM010000451.1 GCA_014379065.1 Saprospiraceae bacterium | reverse complement strand
TTACTCAGATTTGACCACCTTCAAGGTCTGCACCTCGCCATCTGCTTCGACGCGGAGCAGGTAGAAACCTGCCGACAAGCCAGCGGTGGACAAGGAGTATTGCTCCTGGCCGCCAGCGAACTGCTGGTCAAGGACTTTTTGACCGCTGAGGTTATACATTTGCAGGTGGATGTTTTCGGCAGAAGGGTTGCCTGGGAATACATCCAGCAGGTCGGAGAAGGGGTTGGGGGAGACGGTGGGGGGCTGGGTCTCCGTTGGCGAGATATTATTTCGATCCCCTCCCGGGAGTGATTCTGCTCCCAAGTATTGGATTTTATAACCTGATACAATGGTGCTGCACCTTAAAACATTTGTACTCGTTCCTTGATAAACTTCAATGACCGCAATTTCTGATTCACCGCCCGCAGTCGCTCGATTTATGGTTATGGTTAGCGCTCCACAACCATCTGTAGTGGGCTCACCGTTACTATCACAATAGAATTTAAATGTTTCGCCGGTATTGTCATTCCGCAAATGCATTATGTAAAGTATTTGAGGTGCTTGAGGTGGGTTATTTACGAATGTTAATTCTACCCCAAAGCGTCGCAGACCTACGCCGTCTTTTTTGACCCAAAATGGGTAAACAGCAGCACTGGGGAAGTTGCAAGTTCCGCCCGAACTGGAAATCGTGCAATATGGAGAATTGGCAGTAGGATTGTAGCCATTCACAACGAGCTCTAAAATAACCGCCATAAATGGTGGGCACTGCGCTTCCAAAGTGCTGTTGCTATCGTCTTCACAGATCGTATTAATTTTTGCATAACACTCGGTGCTCACTGGAATGGCGATGACCACATTGGTAATCCCACCGGGTACAATAGTAGTGTTAAGCAAAAAATTGTCGCTCGACCGATAGATCCTGACCCGATGCTTCAAGAGGTCTCCTGCGTCCCAAGCCAAATTTACCCAGGTTGACCCAATTTCTTCCACGTGAAAATTATCGGGAGGAGGAATTTCGCAGCCGGAGCAAGCAAAAGCATGGAAATTTGTTTCTTGTACGACTGGAGTATTGTTTGCCCTCAAAAGCGAAGCGACCGCCAAGAAGGCAAAGAGTGAAAAAACTTTGATTTGCATATTCATTGCGTTTATTTTTATTAAAAACTGAGGCAAACGTACTAGGAAGGTTTTTAAAAAAAACTGACACTTTTGCCAAGTTATTCCAAGCCTTGATCCATGAAAAACGCCTATTTACTGGAGATTGTCAAAGCATTACAGCCCATTGAACGGCAAGAGATCGCTCAATTATTGACGCAACCGACCAAGGAATATCGAAGTATCAAGGAAATGGCGCGCTTGTTTCAGGTAATTCTCGACGCTGCGCCAGGCTTTTCGCAAGTTATGCTGCAAAAGGACAAGGTGTATTTTCAAATTTACGCTGACCAAAACATCGTGCAGGGCAAATTGGAAAAACTGATGTCAGACCTGAACAAGTTCCTGCGCAACTATGTATTGACCACGCATTATCTTTCAGATGAAAATGATACGCAACGTCAGGTGGAATGGTCGGCCTGGTTGCGAAAACGCGGCTTGGCCGAACGCGCACAAAAGATATTGACAAATCTGAAGAAACAGCAGGAGCCGAAACAATCAGAATCCTTGGAGCAATATCTTAACAAACTCCTCTTGGCGCAGGAAGCGCATGAATGGGAATGCAAATTCAATCAAGTGCAAGGTAATTTAGAAATTCCTCAACTTGTCAAGGCACTTGACTTGTATTATTACAACTACCGGACGGAATTGGCCAACCGATACGTTTTGCAACAAAAAGCCATTAAATTAAAGGATGGAAACTTTTTTGGACTTGGGTTGGATTCTTATAAAGAAGAAAGCATCCTGTTGCAAATTTCCGTAAAGATATTGGAAGTGCTGAGCAAAGAATTTCCATCGGTGGAAGAAACCCAAGAGCTTATGCAGCTTCTGAACAACCATGAGGAAACGCTTTCTTTCGAAGCGCTCTACCAATTTTATGCCTATTTAAGAAACTCATGCACCTTAGTGATCAACAATGGGAACCTGGAGTTTATTCCAATCCTCCATGAAATCCATAAAAATAATCTCCTGCGAGGGTATTTCTTTGCCAATGGACAACTACCCCCACATGCCTACCTAAATTTGATTCAAATTGCCACCAGGGCAAAAGAATATGAATGGGCCAGGAAATTCACAGAGGAATATAGAGATAGGATTGTGGGAGGAGATGAGAATCAGTTCTATTATAAACTCAATATGGCGCATTGCCTTTTTTCAGAAGGCAAGTTTGAGCAAGCCTTGGATTTTATTCCAGAAACGCCATCAAGTTCCCATTATTATCATATACTCCGGCGACTGGAGATCAAGATTTATTACGAACTTCGCTCGGAACAGTTGCATTATAAGACAGACAATTTCCGAAAATTTATTGACCGCATGGCACCCAAGACGATCGCGGATAATTTGAGGACGATGGACCTGAACTTCCTAAACCTCCTCCTTCAACTCACCCAAACACCCTTCAAAGACAAAGCGCGTTCGGCTCGCCTCATTGCACGGATCGAAAATAAGAAACTGGTGTCCGACCGTGCCTGGCTGATTGAGAAAGCAAGCGAGCTGGGATAATTTTTTTCTCCTATCGGGCCTGTTTTTCGGAATACTCCTACGCAAGTGTCAGATTTTTTAGGCTGCTTTTTTGTGCTTTCGGTGCAAAAAAGCAGCCTTTTTGTTTAAAACGCGCCGTTCCACCCCGCCACTTCCCCTCATTTCTTGCTTGTATAACCCGCCCAAACTGTCATTTTTTGCCGGCATGGCGGCAGCACACCTTTGCCTCAACGATTGCGCAATCCAACCATCCCCAACCCGATGATGCACAAAAACTACTTCTTATCTTTTCACACACAAAAACACATTTACGATGAAACGATTCTCGTTTTTTGCCAGCAGCGTCCTGATACTGGGCGCAGTTCTTCTTTCCCTCAATGCCTGCCAAAAGGAAACCCTCCGCGAAAAAGCAAGCGAATATGCTTCCGTCACCGAACGTTCTCCAAGTGGTAATATTTACGGCGTAACGGTGTACAATGGGGTTAACCCTTGCAACCTGGTGACCATAGATCAAGGCACAGGAGCCGTAACGAATACTGTAGTGCCCTATGTACTCGACAGTTATGGGAATCACATGGACATTGAGAACCTTAAAGGCGTTTGCATCAATAACCAGGGACGGGTCTTTATCACCAGCGGGAACCCTTTCAATGCGCTGCTTGGTCCCGGCCTTATTGCCTTCAACAATGCGCTTTTTCAGGTTAACCCCGTTACAGGTCTGAGCACCTATGTTTCCACCAGCTTAATCGGCACGGTTTCCGATCTGGAGTTTGACCCGCAAACGGGAGATTTCTACGGTTTGCAGGGCAACAGCAATGCCATCATCCAGATTGCCGGAGGGACCGTGTATAATGGCCCTTTTGCGATTAATGGGATTGCCAAAGGTTACACACTTAAAGGTCTTTCCCTTGTGCGGGATGGCGGTGTTATCTATCTGGTGGGTTGCGCAACGAGCGCTAATCCAGCTGAGCCAGCGAAGCTTTACACCATCCCTGCAGGTGGCGGCACTGCAGTCTTTATGACCGACTTGGATACTGTAGGTGACCTCGGCGCCGGCCACTGTGGTATCGGCTTCGATTTAAATCTGAATAATATGCTCGTGAACCGCAACATTACCAATGCCGTTTCGAATGGCCTGAACCGCTTTAACTGGACGCCACCTTTCGGCCCGGTAACGACTACCAGTTTTTGGGGGGCAGCGCCGCACAATTTCGAAGATTTATCTTCTTCGGTGTACTAAATCAGGTCAGCATAATCCCTTTGTGCTTATTTCAGTGCGGAGGCGCGGCGTACCGTCGCGCCTCCGCTTTTTAGCCCAACAAAAAGCCACGACCCCGAACACTCGGAGCCGTGGCTTGAAAATTATACTTCCATGGTTCTTACTCAGATTTGACGACCTTCAAAGTCTGGACTTCGCCGTCTGCTTCGATGCGGAGCAGATAGAAGCCAGTTGATAGGCCTGCGGTGGACAAGGAATACTGTTCTTGACCGCCAGCGAACTGCTGGTCTAGGACTTTTTGGCCGCTGAGGTTGTACATTTGCAGGTGGATGGATTCGGCGGTGGGGTTGCCAGGGAATATGTCCAAGAGTTCGGAAAAGGGGTTGGGG
>JACMMM010000450.1 GCA_014379065.1 Saprospiraceae bacterium | reverse complement strand
TGCAAGATCGAACATGACTGGGGCAAAAAATCCCGGCTTCCGCTCAAGTTTCGACTTGGCTCAGTGGAGTATGTAGATTGGCTTGAAGGCAAGTAAATGAAGCCGGATTGGCATCATTCAAGTTCATTGGCCGAGTGCTCTCCAATTTAGATCAATTCTTTCCCTGCAATTTTTTTTCTCCCAGATTTGGAATCGGCCCTTGCGTTTCTACCTTTGCGCGACTTTTTTAACGGGGCGTTAACGGACTTATGACAAAACTGTGATTTAAAGCCTATCTAAATAGGTTGCCTTTTTCACGGTTTGTTTTGTGGGCAAAAAGTGGTTTTTACCTTTGCGCCATCAAAATCTGAGACCGTCAGGTTTTCGCCCCGGAAAACGAAAAACAGTGGGTTTTTACCCGTTTACAGAGAAAATCAACTACTTCCGATATGTTGTTGAAACGCATTTGTTGGGTTTTCACGCTCGTCATTGCCGCCTCCGCCTCCCTCCACGCAGGGCCTACCAAAGAAGCTGGTAAGGAATTATTCATGGCCAACTGCGCCTCTTGCCACAACAAGAACATGAAGGACAACCTCACTGGTCCTGCATTGGCGGGTGTGGAAGACCGTTGGGCAGCCTTCCCGCGCAAAGACCTTTACGCTTGGATTCGCAATTCGCAGGCACTCATCGCCACCGGCCACCCCTACGCCAACGAAGTGTGGGGTAAATACAAGCCGACGCTGATGAACAACTTTCCGGCCCTCACCGACGAGCAGATCGAAAGCATGATTTTGTTCATCAACGAACCGGGTGGCCCACCCCCGCCTCCCCCTCCTCCTGGCGGGGCTGCTGCGGAAGAAGAAGGCCTCCCATGGTTGTTCATTGGCCTTGCGGGCACCCTGCTCCTGCTTGCTTTTGCACTGATGCGCATCGTGAACAACCTTTCCAACGTGTCACGTGCAAAAGACGGTTTGCCTCCTACGGAGAAGACCGCATACCAATTGCTCACCACTAAAGGAGCTATTGCGTTTTTGGTATTCGCAACGGTACTGATCTTTGGCTACAAGGCCGTGGACAACGCCACCCGCATGGGCCGGGAGCAGAACTACAAACCAGACCAGCCCATCAATTTCAGCCATAAAATTCACGCGGGCATCAACAAGATTGACTGCCAATACTGTCACGACACGGCCCGCCGCTCCAAACAATCCGGCATACCGGGCGCAAATACCTGCATGAACTGTCATACGGCAGTTAAAAAAGGAACCATCAGCGGCACCGGTGAAATCACCAAAATCTTTGCTTCCATTGGTTACGATCCTATTACGGGCAAGTACATGGACGGCTACGACAACTGGAGCGAGAAACAGATCGAAGACCTTTACAAAAAGTGGATCGGTCAGGAATATATGTCTGCCAACTCACTTACCGCGCTCGACGAGAATGGTAAAAGTGTGGTAGAAAACCAATGGGAAGGCATCGTGAAAGCGCTCAAGGACGACTCGAACGGCAAAATCCAAGGCCCAATTGAGTGGACACGCGTCCACAATCTGCCTGACCACGCTTATTTTAACCACTCCCAGCACGTAGCGGTCGGCCAAGTGGCTTGCCAGAAGTGCCACGGTAAAGTGGAAGAGATGGACGTAGTGTTCCAGTATTCAACGCTGGGCATGGGATGGTGTATCAGCTGCCACCGCGAAACAGAGGTGAAATTCAAAGACAACGATTACTACAAGCAATACGAGCGCTACCACGACGAACTTAAAAGCGGCAAACGCGACAAAGTCACCGTGGAAGACATTGGCGGCTTGGAATGCCAAAAATGTCACTATTGAATTTGATAGGGGAATGATTTTTTCGGAGGGTGGGGTTGAAAAGTTTTTTCAAAAAACT
>JACMMM010000449.1 GCA_014379065.1 Saprospiraceae bacterium | reverse complement strand
GCCAATTGAATCCTATAAGGTTTTTAAAACCTTATAGGATTGCGCGAGATTCAAAATACAAATCTGCCATCAATAGCGGGTCGGGACTTTTTGCACAACCCGGCCTAGGTACACGAAAAAAGCGGAGGCGCGACCTTACGCCGCGCCTCCGCACTTAAAATATACACAAAATTTCGTTCAGGGATTGCGAGGAACACGATTAGATGCCACTTGATCGCCATTCACCACCATTCGCGGTTACAATTTGTAGATGTTACAATTGGTATCAATCGTGAAGCGCTTACAGCCGCCAGTCGGGATAAAGACTGCCCCAGTTGAGTTGCTGCCAGCAGTCAAATTCACACTTGTCTGGCCGCTTGCTGTAACCGAAAATGTTGTGGGTGCGCACATATCGATGGTAAACATAGGATCACTTGTAGATGATACACCTTGAGCCAAAGTGCTTGTACAACTTATACAGTTTGTGGAGTTTGCACATGTGCCACAAAAGGTAAGTGTTACATTGTTTAAGGTGCCGATATTGGAAACAGTACATGGATAAGTACAACTCCTTTCAATAGCTGTGACTTCCTGGTTCATAGTGTTCGGTTCTTCCATCGGGTCGGTCTTGGCGCAGAACGAGAAGATGACAGCGATCGCAAGGATGCAGTTGACAAAAATCAATTTCTTCATGTTGAAAAAACTTAAAAATGTGAAAAAGAAATGTTTGGGTGAGCGTTTTGAACCAGTCTAAGCATTGATTATATCTCTGTAATCACACAGCTTGCATCAATGTGAAAACGACGACACTGCCCTGCTGCGAAAACCGTTGGAGCAAGCGCGTTGCCTGCGACCAGGTTGATAGAAGTAGCAAGGTCTGATGTAATGGAGAATGTGACTGGCGCATCCAATACCAGGCTCCAAGGGCCTTGGAAAACCTCTACGCCAACGGCAGCACCGGGGACTAAGCAAGAGAAGCATTTTTGCATAGTGGTATTTGTACCACAAAGTGTAAGGGTTGCAACATTGAATACCGGGCCCACGCTGCTCAAAGTACATGGAACGCGGTTAGACGCTACTTGATCGTTGTTCACCGAGGAAAGCTCCTCTTTCAAGTCCGGCTTGGCGCAAAACGAAAAGATGACGGCGATGGCTAGGATGCAGTTGGCAAAAATCAATTTTTTCATGTTGATGAAAATTAAAAGAGTGAAAAGGAAAGATTGAATTTGTCGCGTTGCTGCGTTGCAACGCTGGGGCAAAGATTTGGCCACCTTCCTGCAATGGGAAAGGACAAATTCTGCAATAATTTCTTGTGTGAAGGGTCCCGTGCGCTGTGATCAAGTTAGGCAAATCAGGCCGAGAATGCCCATAGACTGTAAAAAAGAATAAAGCTCAGCCTACAATCATTGGACATATTTTTCTTTTTTTTTCCAAAACACGCCCCATTTAGTACCGATGAAATAACAACCTCACGATTTGGAGGGTCTAATTTGGCGGCATGTTGCGTTGCTCGTCTGTTACGTAGCCCCACTATGTGCCTTCCTCGCGCCTTACCTGCCACCAAATTACCCTCCTCCAAATCGTGAGGTTGTTATTTCATCGGTACTTAGCAGAAAAAAATGTAGGGAAATGCAGGTTATTTTAATGCCTTGGCCTTTTCGATGAGCCATGTGCGCTCACACAGTTGAGGCCTTTCCTCTATGCGCTGAAGGATTTTTTCTGCGCGCTTTCGGTCTTTGTATGGGCTTTGGCTCAGTTGGTTGAGGATGTATATAAAATTCAGGTGCATTGCTCGCACGTTTTCCGCGATAGTTTTGGGAGCGGTACGCTCGATGTATTTCCTGAAAGAGTCAATCTTGTAGGGCAGGAGATCGGAGCTAAGTTCGTAGTAGGCCTTTATCTCGAGCCTACGGATCATCAAATAGTAGTACGACGACAGGGGTGCATCCGGGATTTCGTCGAGCGCTTTTTCATAGTTGCCCTCGGCAAAGTGGCAGTAGGCTCGGTTTATTTGGTAAAAAAAGTGGGGCTGCTCTCCACCTACGAGCAAATCCTTGTACGTTTCTGTCACTTCCCTGGCCCAGCTGATCTCTTTAGCGCGCAAGGCCACCAATACGATGCTGAGGTAAGCATTCGCGTGAATCCGTGCATCGGAGTCGAAAAGTAAGCCATTGTTCAAATTGGATTTATGAATGCCATGCAGAATTGGGATGAATTCCAGTTTACCCGAATCAAGGAGCAAGGTGCACAGGTTGCGTAGGTAGGAATAGTAAAGTTTGAGGGTTTCGAGTGGCACTTGCGACTTTACCGCTTCGATCAAGTTCAGCAGTTGTTCGAAGTCTTCTATTTCGGGCTTTTTCTTTTGGAAGAGCCTACCAGCGTTTCTCAACATGAGCAGCATAGGGCTTTGCTGGGCATAGTAAATTTCGTCGTAAGCCAAAACCCTCAGGTCGGTGGAACGGTCTGCCTTTTGCTGCAACAATGCACGGTTGGAAAAGTCTGCGCGATAGGTATAGTAGTAAATATCCAATTCACGAATCAGGTTCGGGATACCAAGATCGCTGGACAGGTCATTGCAATCGCTTTTCCATTCGTACTCTTCTTCTGCGATGCGCAGCAGCAGATTATCGCCCGGCATGGCATCGGCCCTTTCCTGTTTTTTTAACTTGTTCAACGAGAGGGCTAACTTGTCTCCTAGTCCCTGCTTCCGCAGCCATGTTGCCCAATCCAACTCGATCAAGTCTTCTCTTTGCGCATCGAAATACTGCTCACAAAGGGCGAAGAGCCGCAACTGCTTTTTCAGCTCCGTCATGGTTTTGTCCAACTTACCCTGCACTACGGGTTTGTTGGGAAATACCTGTACATAAATCCTGTCTCTTTCAATCTGGTTCTCCTCAAAATCAGGGGCAGCCTGTGCCAACACCTTGTATAGCATTCGCACGTCTGTAGCAATGGGGCTTCTGTTGAAATACGGCGAGGCAAGGAACAAGCTTGCCTCCTTTCGGCCGTTTTCTCCTAAAGCGCGGATGATTTCTATCAAATAGGTGCCGGACATAAAAGTGGTTTTACCGCTGCATTGCGCCCTTTGGGAAAAATTTGGCAAAAGTGTCCATTTTTTTAGATTTAACCCTGTTCATCTTTGCCCCAACATTCACAAAATATGCACACAAGATTATGATAAAAAAATGCTACTTTACACTTGTTTTGACACTAGCCTCATGCCTTTGCATCGCAAGCTCTACAACGCCTCTGGCGATTGCCCCAACACCCAATGTTGAATTATGCGATTTGCCTGCCCCGAACAATTTCAAGGTAGAGGATCACGCCCCGAACTGGGTCAGACTCTTCTGGGGCCCCATCAATCCCGGCGGCCCCCAACATCGTGTTAGGACGTACCTCACTAATGGCAATATCCTTGTGAACAATGTTGTCGTGGCAGCCAACCTAGACAAATTGGTTGTGAACAACTTGATACCGGGAGAACTGTATTACTCAAGGATCAACGCCATCTGCTCCGACGGCACCGACAGCAAGTATTTCAAGGACATAACCCACCCTGATGGCTTCATCACCGAACTTATTACAATGGGATATTCTGATCCTGGAGGCAATGCTTCTTGCGGCGTGAATGAAAGCGATGAGTATTGCGAGTTCTCCGTATCAAACAGTTCCGACAACTATTTCAGGTTCCGTAAATCTAACTACCCTTCCTTGTACAGGAAGTTTGCCATCTATAAGGATGATACAGACAGTCATCTAATGGCAAAAGTAGACCCTGCCGATGACAGTGGCTTATTCCAGTTCAAGATTGACGATAAAGAACCCGACGACGATGGAGTAGGGGGCCTCCATTTTCAGGTCTATTCCAATGGCACGATGCTTGCGGCGTTCCAATTGTACAACCATTACAGCGGCGGGCCAACTGTTGGACATTTGATCTGCGAGAGCATGACAACGAGTTACGAAATTGTACGGCTGTCGCCACCCCCATCAATTCAAAGGCCTCCTAGCACTATACAAGCGTCAGTAGCAGACCGGGATGAAAAAGCTCCTGCACCGCTTGTTTTTGCTGCCACCCCCAACCCCTTCTCCAATGCTTTGGACCTTATGCTGAGCCAGCCCGTACAAACAGAGGCAACCTTACAACTCCTCAACCTCAGCGGCCAAACCTTGCTGAATCAATCGCTGGCCATAGGCCAAAAACAGCACACGCTCTCTACCGAGCATCTGCCTATCGGCTTTTACTTCCTCCGCATCGAACAGGACGGCGAAGTGCAGACCTTGAAGGTTGTAAAATCTGAGTAAGCATCACGGAAACATACTTTTCCAGCATGAGTCATTCCAAGTTTTGGGGTGGCTCATGCTTTTTTTGGGCCTAGTACTCGAAAAAAGCGGAGGCGCGACCTTACGCCGCGCCTCCGCAAAAAAATAAACACAAAGTTTTTGTGGCACTTAACCCAATGTTTTCAATGGTGAACCTCACAATTGTCATCCACCGTAAACACTTCGCAGCCATTGGCGCCAATAGCGATGGGGCCAATTTGATTGTTGTCGGTCGCCAGGATCACGGAGGTGGCAAATGCAGAAGAGATCGAAAAAGAAGTTGGGTTAGACAGAACAAAGGAGGCATCTCCGGTAATTACTTCCACCCCTTTTGAATCGCCGACGCAGGTTGAGCATGCTGTTGCGTTGGTTTCTGTTCCGCAGTAGGTAAGTGCGGCATAGGTCAAGGGATAAATGTAGACGGTGCAAGCGCCGCGATCGGTGTTTTTGGTAGTTGAATGCACCGTGTTCAGGTCTGATGTGCTTTCAGGCTTGCTGCAAAATGCAAAGAAAACTGCCATTGTAAGGGCTGGAATAGCAAAGAAGATTTTTTTCATGGCGTGCAAGATTTGGATGTTGAAAAACTTGTTTGGCGCGCTCGTTTGAAAGCGGAGGCGTGACTTTGTGTCACGCCGCCACAATCAAATAAACACAAAGTTCTAATGGAAGAAGAGACCTAAGAAACGACACAACTGGCATCAATAGTGATCACTACGCAACCTCCTGCTGGAATGACGAATACCTTAGAATTGGCAGAGGTAGTTACCGTAATGGTATTGCCAGTTACCGAAGAAGCTGAAAACTGCATAGGTCCATTCACAGTTGTGAACCAAGGACTAACACCTGCCGGAATTGCATCTGGCCCACTTCCTTTAGTGCCGCAAAGATTACAAGAGGTTGCGGCCGCACCAGTGCCACATAAGGTAACTAAAGTAGGACTTGCCTTGTCGATTTGGACAAGGCAAGCCCGATCATTGGCGATTACATTTTGGTTTACGCTGTTTAGCTCCTCCTGCAGGTTGGGCCGGTCGCAGTAGGTAAAGAAAATAGCGAGGGCAAGCATTGGAAGGGCAAAAAGTAATTTCTTCATGATGGTAAAAAAATTTAGAAATGTGAAAAGAGAAGATTGAAAGTGGCCTCTTGAATCGCTGGTGGATCGCAAGGCTGGGGCAAAGGTGTGGCCCCTTTTCACGAGCAGAAAAGGACAATTTGGGAGGGTGTTTACCGGAAAAGAAAGGATTGCAACTTGGGGCAGGCGTACGGAATTTAAATAAAAAGTGTGTTTTTTGTACCAAAATGGCAAAAAACAATTTATAAATTGGGACAGAAAACGAAAGGTAATTCCCGGCAAGGCTTTTTGAGAGCAGCAAATTATCCCAACTTTCGCGCTTTTTCTAGCAGCCAGGCACGCTCTGCCAGGAATTTTTTGCTGTTGATGCGCTTCATCAATTGCGCCGAACGGGTTTTGCTTTTCACATGTGAATGGCTCAGCTGGAGCAGGATATTCAAAAAATTAACATTCATTTCCCGCACATTTGTCGCGATGCTTTTCGATG
>JACMMM010000448.1 GCA_014379065.1 Saprospiraceae bacterium | reverse complement strand
CTTGGGGAGTGGTTAGAGTAGTTAAGTTTTTGTTTTTGTCGTAGGTTAACAATGTTCTTCCGCCAGTAAGGTCGGTAATTGAATGTACCAATCCATCCCGGTAATCGTAAAGGGTCTGTCGCCCAAGCGAGTCAATTCTGGCACTGAGCTGGCGTTGTTCATTGTAGAGCCATTTCCAACTCCCCCCTATTTGATCTGTAGCGGCAACAAGCAATCCATCTTCATATTCCAATTCCAGAAGAGAGCCGTCGGGATATAAGATGCTGATCTGATTGCTGGAAGCATCGTATTGATATGCTGTGACCTGCCCAAGTTCGTCAACTTCTGCAGCAAGTTGATTTTGAGCGGTATATCGCCTAAATTTCGTATCTCCGTAAGGGTTTATGATTTTCCAAACAACACCATTATCATTCCAGAAGTAAGTGGATTTAAACCCAAGGGAGTTTTCCACAATTGTCCACTTTTCTTGAAGATTATAGAAAAGTTTATGGTCATAAATACCCTCATCGCCCCAAGTCCTTGTGCATCGGGCATCGGCATTTTCCCCGTCGTATTGGAAGTAAAAGCTCAGCTTGTTGCGGTTAGTTTCCCGGACCAGCAAATGATTGCGGTATTCGTAAATAAAGGGCGCTTTGAGCGCGTCAACCGCCTCAATAAGATTGCCAAACCCGTCGTAACGATAGGCAACAATTGTAAAATATGCGCCTTGTTTCTCTGGATCAGGTGCTTCTACGGCGGTGACCAGGCCTTTGACATTGCACTGTATTTTTAGCACTCGTCCGGCGCTGTCGGTTATCTGGGAAAGGTGCCCAGCAGCATTATATATAAAAAGAATCTTATGTCCGGCAGCATTGCCCACGCTTGCCAACGGGTATATAGCTACGTTTTCTATATTTTTCGCGTTTTCAAAGCGGTAAAATAATCCCTTTTTGTCCCGCAAAGTAAAACCCTCGTTGTCGCGTGATAACCAAAGTTGTTCAAAGGGATTTATCTGTGTTTCACCAATCAGTAAAGGTGGAAAAATAGCAGGTCGCCCATCCGACATACGCACCACTATGGCATTTTCATCTTTATCAATGGCTAATGTAAGATCGTAATTCCAATGCCATCCGTGACCAAAAGGCCCTTGATAAACCGAGGTTGAAAACCATATACGTGTCCATTCCAAGTGTATTGGCCCAGTAATCCTGAAATCCTCAATCTGGGTAAATACTTTTCCAGTAGCGACATCAACTGGATGGCCAGTCACTGTGCAAATTTGATTATGAACTAAATTCCGCAAAAAGGAACCAGGAGGAATTCCGATTGCGGTCATAAGTTTCCCTGCCGTTTTATGGATAGCGTCTGAAATTCGCTTTACAAAAGCGGACTTCTTAATCTTATCCATAATTTTGTTGAATAGCTTGGCTGTTAACAAACTCAACGATGGAACAGGAGCACCGCCCACCATAACTGGCGAGCCGAGTGGGATGGGCAACACTACGGATGTCGGCAAAAAACTACCACTTGATGAAGATCCTTTTAACCTTTTGGGTACCGGCATCCCGATGCAATGACAGGTCAATACTGGGCAAGCCATAAATGAAAGTGGCTCTCCGTTAGCACTTACTGTAAGACTACCCATAAACATTTCACAAGAATTGCCGGGCATACCTTTTTGAAAACTCGGGCCACCGATCGGAAAATGTTTGGGCGCATTTTTGCCCTTTGTGCCAGCTTTTGCGCGATGCATGTGGTTGATCCTAACTGTCGAAGGGCCACTTGGCGCATTAATACCCAGTTTGTCTTTTATTTTGTTTATATATTCCTCTTTTTTCTTATTAATAAGGGCAGCAGGAGAGGCAATTTTTGACTTCAAATCTTTAACTAGGCCAATTTCAGCAGCATATTTTTCGGACAAAGATTTCTTCAAATCCATCACCGGCGTCAGATCCAAACCCGCCTCGCTGGCCCAATACATGGCTTCCTGCGCGACATTATAGTCGCCCGAATCGAAAATCATCCCTACAAAAGGATGTGGAATGGGAACGGGCACCGGACCACCCGGCGTGGGCACCATGACGATATGAATGTCGACGCCGATAACAATGTCGAGGTGTTTTGCTGCTAGCATCAGGCGGGGTTTTTAGAAAGGTTCTTTTGCCAGTCGGGGCCGACCCAGGCTGTCATTTTTTCTTCAATTTCGGGTTTTTGTCGCGGTTTGCCGCCCAACTCATCGTCATGGATGCGCAACAGGGCGGCGCCGGTATAGGGCAAGGTGGATTGAGCGCGAACTTCAGGAGGCAACACGGCAGCCACGTTCATCGCTTCCCGGTAGGCTTCGTAAGCTTCCGGCCATTTTTTCAACTGTTCGTTGCAATACCCGACCATACGCCACGCTTCCATGGTTTTAAAAGGCTCTTTGCCCGTTTCCGTCATAGGCACGACCTGCGTGTATATGCGTAAAGCGTCTTCGTATTTTTTT
>JACMMM010000447.1 GCA_014379065.1 Saprospiraceae bacterium | reverse complement strand
GCGAAGTTCTTGCCGCCTTAGCCTGTTCATCCGCCAAAATAATAACGACGGTGGAAGCGAGGGCGGGATAGTTCTTTAATTTTGGTAATTGGTGATTTTGGCAATTTGAACAGCCAAAAGTATGCCGAATTTTTCAAATGAAAGGAATTTGACAAAAAATGTTTGCGCCGGAGATCTATTAGGCTCCAAAAACCTCATAGGTCTGGATTCACTTACTTCCCAGTAAAATTTGCTTTACGCTTTTCCACAAACGCAGCCGCGCCTTCGATGAAGTCCGCTGTGCCACAGCACTCGCCAAATGCGCTTACCTCGCGCTCAAAGGCATCTACCCCATCTTCAAAATGAGCGTTCACTGTTTCGATGATTTTAGAAATGGCTAGCGGGGCTTTTGTGGCAATTTTTTCGATCAATTCTTTTGCTTTCAGCACTTCTTCCCCGGCGGGTACCACATAGTTGACCAGACCAAGGCGAAGGGCTTCCTCGGCGCCGATCATGTCGGAAGTCATCAAAAGTTCGGTGGCTTTGGTTTTGCCGATGTATTGGATAAGCCGCTGGGTGCCGCCGTAGCCTGGGATGAGGCCCAAGTTCACCTCTGGTTGACCAAATTTGGCTTTTTCGCCCGCTATTCGCAGATGACAGGCCATGGCCAATTCGCATCCACCGCCAAGGGCAAAGCCATTCACAGCGGCGATCACCGGGCGGTGGAATCGTTCGACAAGGAAAAAAATATCCTGCCCGCGCTGGGCAAGTGCCTGACCTTCAGTGGCACTCAGGCCGCTGAATTCGGTGATATCGGCACCGGCTACAAAGGCTTTTTCGCCTGCTCCTGTGATAACCACACCCTTTAACGCTTCGATTTTTGGCCCTTCTTCGCCAAAAAAATGATGGAGCTCGAGCATGGTCTTGGTATTCAGCGCATTAAGCGCCTTTTCACGACTGATGATAAGGATGGCGATGCCGTTTTCTAGGCTGAATTGTACGTTTTCGTACTGCATTTGCGTCATAAATGTTTATTAAATAAGCCAGCAAATGTAAACCCTTCCCATAATTATTCTGTTTTCATCACTCATCAACAGGATTAAAGTCATGAATACGTTCAGAAATTCACTGTACCTATTGTTGCTTTTCGTGTTATTGTTTTCTAATTGCGCAACTCAAGATTACGGATACCGGGAAGTTCAGCAAAATGACGGGGACTATTATAGCGCTCAAGGAATTCCACCTGCCTACATTCCTCCGTATGGATATTGTCGGGTTTGGTATCCCGATAGATCGCTTTCTCAGCAACCAGCATACGTACGCTATCCTATTTCAGCCAGACAGGTCCCACGCGGCGCTTGGGTTATTTCAAGGCCCAGAGGTAGTGGGGGGCGGTATGTAGTGGAAGAGTACGATGGCTACAGAACAGGTGTAGTCAAACGGAAAAGGGAATATTATGTAAGTTCCGATCAAGATGCGAATCCCCAGGAAAACCGGACCACTAATAAATGGTCTGATAGCCAAAATAACCGTGACGATGGAAATCGTATGTCAAAAAGGCAAGCGGATGAAAGCCAGAAATCGGACAAATTCTCTGACCAGCAAAATGTGGGCAGGAGTGAGCGCAAAATGAACCCTCAAACGGGCAATGGACAAGACATGAAATCGCAAAAGCCCCTCCCAAGCGGAAATGACATGAAGCGTCGTACTGCGCCTCAAAATCCGGAAATCAAAAAGGAAGGTAAAATAAAAAGGGGCGGAAATTAGATCCTTCACTTTCAACACTTAAACCTCCAAATGATGGAGAATGAAACGGGTGTCTGTACAAACAGGCACCCGTTTCAATATTTTTAACTCAAGTTGTGACCGCATGATTCATCTGAGGATTGGTGAGTGAGCACTAGTAGGCTGTCAAGTCAGCAACTTTTAAGAATCCATATCCAATATGGAACGATAAACTACCTTGTCGCCACAAAAACTACGCAACGTTCACCGCTCATTCCGTTGCTCATGAACCAACGTTACCTTTCCATTGATTTTTTTCGGGGTCTCACGATTGCTTTTATGATCATCGTAAATACACCCGGCACCGGCGAATTTGTATATGCTCCGCTGCGGCACGCTGTGTGGCATGGATGTACGTTTACCGATCTCGTATTCCCTTCGTTCATGTTCATCATTGGGGTATCCATGTGGTTTTCCTTTGGGAAATTTGATCGAAAATGGTCGGCGCAAGCGGGCTTGAAGATACTCCGTCGAACGGCCTTGCTCTTTCTCATTGGCTTGATACTCAACAACTTTCCCTTTGTCTGGGAAAACTGGGATACTTGGCGGATCATGGGCGTGCCACAATGGCTGGCACTCGGCTACGGCATTGCCTCGGTGATGGTACTGACCTATGACAAACGGGTTTTAATTGGTCTTTCGGCAGCGTTTTTGCTGTTGTACTGGGGGATTTTGAATTGGTTTGTGCTGCCCTGGGATGACCCCTATCAGGCCGCTGGCAGTGCTGTGCTTCAATTGGATCGCTGGCTTTTTGGAGAAGCACATTTGTACAAAGAGCTCGTAGCTCCGGGTGTGCGCATCTCTTTTGATCCGGAAGGTGTTTTGAGCACATTGCCCGCTATCGTGACCGTGATACTCGGTTGGCTTAGCGGCGAGTTGATGGCTTCCCGTTCCCGCCAAAAAAACTTGCTGGTGCGGGATTTACTCTTGTTTGGGGTCGTTTGTGGTTTCGCTGGCTTGGCTTGGGATTTGTTTTTTCCCATCAACAAAAAACTCTGGACAAGTTCTTATGTCCTTTACGCGGGCGGACTTTCGATGATAATTTTTGCGCTCAGCATTTGGATCATTGATATTAAAGGGTGGCGAAAGGGAGCGGGCTTTTTTTTAAGCTTTGGCGCCAATTCGCTCTTTGCTTACTTCCTTTCTGAAGCATTGATCATGATTTTATATTCCATTACTTGGGGCGAGACCAATGCAAAAGATTGGATTTATACCACTGTCTTTCAGTCGCTTGCGCCGACTCAGATTGGATCATTTTTGTTCGCCATAGCCTATATGCTGGTTTGCTGGCTGGTGTGCCGCTGGCTGTTCGTGCGGAAGATTTTTATCAAAATCTAAACACTTCATCCGCCAATGCGAACATCGCCGCGTCGCCTATGGAATTACCATAAGCGATAACTTTTTCAAACTCACCGAGATTGTAGGCCGCTTGAATGCGGCGGGCTTTTTCTTCCCAGTTGCAATTGAGTGTCGCGAATTTGCCAGTGAATTGCCCTCCCACAAATTCCAATTCTGTACAAAGCAGCTCAAAGCCCTCTGCCGCGCAAAATGGCCGCAACCACAAATCGGGGGACGCGGACACGACAACAACGGTTTCGCCATTTTTAAGCACCTGCCTTAAGGATCCCAACAATTCGGCGCGCAACAGCGTGGGCATTTTTTGTTGACAGAATTTCGAACCCAATGCCTCCAATTCCTCGACTGTTTTTCCTTTGAAAAATTCCGACAGCACGGCTGCTTTACCCGCTGCATTCGACCATTTTCCCGAAAAAATCAAGCCTAAGAATTTGAAAATCAATTCAAATCCGCCCACGGCTAATTGAGGCAAGGGTACGGCAAACAACAAAAACCGCACAAAAGAATCACCTTTTGTAAGCGTGCCGTCGAAATCGCAAAGGTGTAACCGTTGACTATTGGCCGTTGAACCTTGACTTTTCATAGCGCATAGTTTGATATCACCCAAAAATTTGAGGTTTCCTCCAAGACTGTCCCATTTTGAAATATTCTGCGCGTTACTTCCAACTCAGGATCGGATTCGATTTTTTGACGAAACGATTTCTGTATAAAAATCACCGGGTGTTTTTCATTTAAATTTTTGAAAATCAAAGTAATGTCTCCATTAGTTTCACGATTCACCACCCAGTCAAGCGGCAGTGGCGGAGGGGTTTTGGTCAAAAAATTGGCCTGTGGAAAAGCGGGAAGCGTCTTGAAATTTGGCCCATATCGTTCGGACAATTGTTTCAAATCGCGGTATAGTTTTGCCGTTTCTGCATCAGAATAAATGCCTGAAAGTTGTGGGAAAATAGCGCCCATTGGTTCGTTCATTTCGCTCCTGCGGCCATCGCGGTATACGAATTCGTGACCGATGCGGAAGGAAAGGAGGAGCGCTATTAGCATTCCAAACCTATAAGGTTTTAAAAACCTTATAGGTTTCACGGCTTCTGTCAGTACCCGTGTGACCTCCATTCCCGCCCACACCCAAGGCGTGGCGAAAAGTATGGGTAAATTGTAACCCCAGCTCACAGAAGCGCACCATGTTATGCCGAGCAGAAGGAGGGCGAGACCAAAGGGTGTTTCAAAAGGTGTTTTTTTGACAGGATTTACAGGATGGACAGGATTTCTT